>VGFB01000144.1 GCA_016869015.1 Armatimonadota bacterium | reverse complement strand
CCCCAATTCCGCCGCACCAGACCCACGTAGTGGGAGGCGTAGAGATCTTCTTCCACCGGACGGTTCCCCCGACGGCAACGTCGTGCGCCGGGCCAGGGTTCGCCGCCGGAGTTGGGAGTCCTTCCTCGCCCTTCACGTCATGCCTCACTCGCCATCGGCATCGATGCAGGAGCTGCCGGGCAGCTCGACGATCTCGAACCAGTACTTCCCAAGCATCCGTACCACCTCGACGAGGGACTCGAAGGTAACGGGCTTGGTGATGTACGAGTTCACGCCCAGGTCATAGGTGCGGAAGATGTCCTCCTCGGCCTTCGAGCTGGTCAAGACGACGATGGGGATCTGGCGGAAGCGGGGCTCGGCCTTGATCTCGGCCAGCGCCTCCCGGCCGTCCATGCCGGGCATGTTGAGGTCGAGGAGGATGATCCCGGGCCTGGGAGCGGCGGCGGGCCCGGCCCACTGCCCGCGGCCATGGAGGTAGTCCATCAGCTCCGCGCCGTTCGTCACGAACCGCCGTTCGTTCGCCAGGCGGTTCTCCTCGAACGCCTCCTCGAGGAGCAAGCGGTCGTCGGCGTCATCATCGGCCACCAGGATGAGGATCGGCCGGCAGCTCTTCGCCATCATCGGGCTCCTCTCGCGGATGGGTGACGGGCAGCAGCGCCGTGAAGGTGGCTCCCCGACCCGGCGACCCCTCGGCGGTCAGCACACCGCCGTGGCGCTCGACCACGCGACGGCAGACCGCCAGGCCGATACCGGTGCCGGGGTACTCGTCCCGCGTATGAAGACGCTGAAAGACGCCGAAGATGCGCTCGGCGTGTTGTGGGTCAAAGCCGATGCCGTTGTCCTCGACCGTGAGCCGACAGAGCTCGCGCGGTGGGCCGGGGGCGTCCGGCTCATCGATCGCCTCCGCGACGACCTGCGCCGAGACCCTCACCCGGGGGGGCTGGTCGGGCCGCCGGAACTTCAGGGCGTTGCCGATGAGGTTCTGCAGAAGCTGGCGCATCTGCGAGGGGTCGGCTTCGATGGTGGGCAAGGGGCCGACTTCCACGTGCGCCCCGACCTCCTGCACGCGCACCTCCAGGTCGGACAGCACGCCCCGCGTCACTTCGCCGAGGTCCACGGGCACGAACGCCTCGCCCTTGGTGGTCACGCGCGAGTAGAGCAGCAGGTCGTCGATGAGGCGCTGCATCCGTCGGGCGGCGCTCTGCATACGGTTGAGGTAGTCGCGCGCGTGCTCGTCCAGGGCGGCTTCGGCCCGGGCGGCCAACCGGTCGCCGAAGGCTGTGATCTTCCGCAGCGGCTCCTGCAGGTCGTGGGAGGCGACGTAGGCGAACTGCTCGAGCTCCCGGTTCGAGCGGCGCAGCTCGGCGGACATGCGCTCCAGCTGCTCCTCGGCGAGCTTCCGGCTGGTGATGTCCGTGATGACGGCGAAGCTGCCCACGTAGCGCCCCGACGCATCCCGGCGAGCCCGTGGAGAGATGATGGTGTGAACCAGCCGTCCGGATCGCCGGAGCCAGGCGACCTCGTAGGGCGCGCCCTCGTCGGTTCGTCGGCGGGTGAGCTGCTCGGCGAGGATGGCGCGGTTTGGCTCGTCCATGAACTCCGCGGGTCCCCGCCCCAGCATCTCGGCCTCGGAGTAGCCGAGCATCCGCCGGAAGGTCGGGTTCACGTAGGTGAAGCCGTTGTCCGCGTCGATGACCGTCAGACCCTCCCCCATCCGCTCGACCAGCTGCCGAAACCGCTCCTCGCTCTCACGCAGCGCCTCGTTGGCCTGGGAGAGATCCGCGGTCCGCTCCTCCACCAGCCGCTCCGCCCAGGCGGCTCGGCCCGTCACGGCCGAGACATAGGCCGCGACCAGAACGCTGAGCAACAGCCCCAGGGCCAGCACCCACCATGCGCGCCAGGTTCCGGCGGCCCCCGTGTACGCGCCGGTCGGCACGCACTCCACCGACCACTGCTCGCCGGCGACGTCCAGGGGGAAGCTCTGACGCAGCTCGCGGAGAGCCGGCCGCAGGGAGCCCGGCCGGGCGCCCGCGTCCGGCCCAGCGGCGACGAGGGGGGGGCGACCGCGGGGGTTCGGGTGATCGTGAACACCGACCCGCACCCCGCGCACGTCCGACTCCTCGATGGCCGCCGACACCAGCGGCTCCAGACTGAGAACGCTCAGCAGGCAGCCAAGAACCGGCTGGCCGGCGGACTGCTCGAAGCCGGCGGCGCTGGCGGTCTCCACGTTGCCGTAGACGGGCAGCACGAGCGTCAGGATCGTCTCTTCATCGGTGGGCACCAGCGCGCTACTGACGACGGCCTGCGCGTCGCCTGTCTCCCAGGCCCTTCGCAACGCCCCGATGGCCAGGCCGTCGAGCGCCAGGTCCAGCCCCAGGACAACCTCGGCCTCCGGCATCGGCTCCACGTACCAGGCCGGGAAGTACTCATCCCGAGGCGGCGCGGTGATGCGCCGCCCGCCCGCATCCTCCTGCCGGATGCGCAGGCCCGGAGGGACTTCCTCGACCGTCGCGGCCTCCAGCGCCGTCCGCCCCTTGCCGGTCACGCGCGGCGCCCATGCCAGGAGCTTCAGCTCCGGACGCCGCTCGAGGATGGGTGTCACGAAATCAGCGAACTCGCCTCGCTCCACGAACTGGGACGCCAGGTACAGGCGGCGGATGGACTGGAGGTCGGCCAGATGCAGGCCGAACTGCGTCTGAAGGGCCCCGGCCGGCCGGGCCGCCGCGGTGCCGAAGGCGCTACGCGTGTAGCGTCGCTCCAGGCGTTGCACGCCGACGAACCCGGCGGCGGTCAGGAGCAGGCCCAGGGCCAGGGCCGGGAGGGCGGCGACGCGGAGAGTTGCATGCCGGATGGCGGGATCGCGCGGTCGTCCTGACGGGGTCATCGCCACCCCCTCCCGTCCGCGCCGTTTGCGGGCTCACTCGCCGAGGTAGGCGGCCCGCACGTTGGGGTCGGCAGCCAGGCGCTCCGCCGTGTCGTGCAGCACGATGCGCCCGGTCTCCAGAACGTAGCCCCGGTCGGCAACGCGCAGGGCCATGTGCGCGTTCTGCTCGACCAGGAGCAGGGTCACTCCTCGTTGCCGGATGCCGGCGATGACGCCGAAGATGCTCTGCACCAGGTTCGGCGCCAGGCCGAGGGAAGGCTCATCGAGCAGCAGCAACCGGGGCCGCCCCATGAGGGCGCGGCCGATCGCCAGCATCTGCTGCTCGCCGCCGGAGAGGGTCCCGGCGCGCTGCCCCCGGCGCTCGCGCAACCGTGGGAAGAGCTCGAAGACCTCGTCGAGAGCCGCCCGAATCGCGGCCCGGCCCCGCACCAGGTACGCGCCCATCTCCAGGTTCTCCAGCACCGTGAGACCGGCGAAGACCCGCCGTCCCTCGGGCACGTGGGAGACGCCGCGCGCAACGATGTCGTGCGCCGCCACCCGCGCGAGGGACGCGCCCTCAAACAGCACCTCGCCTCGCGTCGGGCGGATCAGCCCCGAGACCAGCCGGAGCACCGTGGACTTCCCCGCTCCATTCGCCCCGATGAGCGTGACCACCTGCCCCTCCGCGACCTCCAGGGAGACCCCGTGGAGCGCCTGAATGGGCCCGTAGTGCACGTCAACGTCGCGCAGGCAGAGCATGTCAGTGCGTGGGCTCCCCCAGGTAGGCCTCGATCACGGCGGGGTCGCCGGCGATCTGCTGGGGCGTCCCCGCCGCGATCTCGCGCCCGTGGTTCAGCACGACTACGCGGTCGGAGACCCCCATCACGAGCCGCATGTCGTGCTCGATGAGGAGGATGGTGAGCGAGAAGCGCTCGATCAGCGACCGGATGAGGTCCATCAGACGCTGCGTCTCGGCCGGGTTCATCCCGGCGGCGGGCTCGTCCAGCAGCAACAGCCGCGGCCCCGTCGCCAGGGCCCGCACGATCTCCAGCCGACGCTGCTCGCCGTAGGGCAGGCTCCCGGCGGGCTCCTCGGCGCGCCCTTCGAGCTCGAAGAGGCCCAGCAGCTCCCGCGCCTTCGCCTGCAGGCGCGCCTCGGTGGCGGCCCAGCGCCGGCTGCGCAACGCCGCGCGCAGCAGGTCGTAGTCGCTCCCGTGATGCATGGCGGCCCGCAGGTTGTCCAGCACCGTGAGGCCCCGGAAGAGGCGGATGTTCTGGAAGGTCCGGGCCACGCCAAGCCGCGCCACGCGATGCGGCGGCAGCCCGCCCAGCGGCGTCCCCTCCAGACGGATGTCGCCCCGGGCGAGCGGGTAGACGCCGGTGATCGCGTTGAAGACGGTCGTCTTGCCGGCGCCGTTGGGGCCGATGAGGCTGACCAGCTCCCCGGGCCGGACTTGCAGCGACAGCTCATCGACGGCGATCAGTCCGCCAAAGCTCACCGTGCACGATTCCAGCGTCAGCAGGGCGGGATCACTCACGGAGTCCACCGCCCTTCCGCCCGGGCAACACGGCCTGCAGGACGCGCTCGCGGCGCACCAGCATGGCGGCGATCAGCAGAGCCGAGTAGATGGCCATGCGGGGATCGAAGGGCAGGTGCAGGGCGCCCTTCACGAGGCGCAGGCCCTCCGGCAGCAGCGTGATGGCGACGGCGGCCAGGATGACGCTGCGCAGGTTGCCTCCCCCAAGCACCACGATGAGCACCAGCTCGATGGACTTCATGAAGTCGAAACTGCGCGGGTGGATGAACTGGGTGTAGTGGGCGTAGAGACAGCCGGCGACCCCGGCGAAGAAGGCGCCAATGACGAAGGCGGAGGTCTTGTAGTGGGCGCAGTCGATGCCGAGGGCTTCGGCGGCCGTCTCGTCCTCGCGGATGGCCAGAAGCGAGCGGCCGTGGACGGAGTTGCCGAGGTTGTGGAGCGCTGCGACCGTGACCACCGCCGCGACCAGGACGAGGAAGAGGCTGGAGTACTGAGGGATCCCCCGCAAGCCCGTGGCGCCCCCGACGGGCTCGAGGTTCAGCAGCAGGACCCGGATGATCTCCCCGAACCCGAGCGTCGCTATCGCCAGATAGTCGCCCCGCAGCCGCAGGGAGGGCAGTCCGATCAGCAGGCCGCCCAGGGCCGCCGCGAGGCCCCCGAGGAACATCAGGACCACGAGGTAGGCAACGATCAGCAGCGGCTCCAGCCTCTGCCCCTCATAGGGGGCCAGGAGCCGTTGCCCGTGGGTGGTGGAGAGCCACGCTGTGGCGTACGCCCCGATCGCCATGAAGCCGGCGTGCCCGATGGAGAACTGCCCCGCGATGCCGTTGATGAGGTTCAGGCTGGTTGCCAGGACGATGTTGCACGCCACAAAGACCAGGATCTGAACGAGGTAGGCGTTCAGCAGGCGCGGCAGTCCAACGTCCAGCCCCACCAACACCGACCCGATCGCGACGTACAGAACCAGCCTCGGCAGGTAGTGGGCCCACATCCGCGAGGCGTCCACGGGGTCAGACCTTCTCGCGACCGGGGCGCCCGAGAAGCCCGGCCGGCCGGAGCAGGAGAATGGCGATGAGCACGGCGAAGGCCACGGCGTCCCGCAGGGTCGAGCCCGTGAGGACCAGGGAGGGCGAGACCCGCAGCGTCACGCTGCTGACCCCCGTCTCGACCAGGCCCATCAGCAGGGCCCCCAGCATGGCCCCCGGCACGCTCCCGATGCCGCCCAACACGGCGGCCACGAAGGCCTTGATCCCCGGCATGAGACCCATGAGCGGGTCAGCCGTGCCGTAGTAGACGCCGTAGAAGACCCCCCCGGCTCCGGCGATCGCCGAGCCAAGACAGAAGGTGAAGGCGATCACGCGATCGACGTTGATCCCCATGAGCTGAGCGGCCTGGCGGTCCTCGGAGACGGCGCGCATGGCCTTGCCGATCTTCGTGCGGGAGACGATGAGGCTGAGCCCCGCGAGGATGGCGGCGGTGGCCGCGAGGATCACAACCTGCTGGCGCGTCACCACGACGCCGGCGCGCTCCTCCAGCCAGGCGATCGGCGCAGGATCGATGGCGGGCGGATAGGCGCGCGGCGCCGCTCCCAGGATCAGCATGCCCAGGTTCTGGAGTAGCAGCGACACGCCGATGGCGGTGATCAGCGCCGCGAGGCGCGGCGCCGACCGGAGCGGCCGATACGCTCCGCGCTCAATCACCGCGCCGAGCAGTGCCGCCCCGACCATCGCGACCAGCACGGCAAGCGCGAAGGGCAGGTGGAACACGCTCAGGGCCGCCAGCCCGATGAACGAGCCGACCATGAAGACCTCGCCGTGGGCGAAGTTGATCAGCCTCAGAACGCCATACACCATCGTGTAGCCCAGAGCGATCAGGGCGTACACGGCCCCCAGGGAGATGGCGTTGATGAGTTGCTGGGACATGGACGGCGGTCTCGGGTCCGAGGTCTGAGGTCGGTCGCCTTACTCCGGGGCCATCGTCTTCACGAACGTCTGTTTCCCGCCCTTGATCGTGAGGATGGTGGCCGACTTCCTCGCGTTGCGATTCTCGTCGATGGTGATCTTGCCGGTCACGCCGTCGAAGTCCGTGATCCCCGCCAGCGCGTCGCGGAGCGCCGTGCGGTCCTCGACGCCGGCGGTCTCGATGGCCTGGGCCACGATCCGCACCGCATCGTAGGCGCAGGCCGCCAGCGCGTCGGGCGCCTCGTTGTACTTCGCCTGGAAGCTGGCCACGAACTGCTGCACGACCGGGTTCGGATCGTCCTTGCTGTAGTGGTTGGAGAACAGCGCGCCCTCGGCCGCCTTCCCCGCGATCTCCACCAGCTTCGGCGAGTCGAACCCATCGCCGCCCAGGAAGACCGCCTTGAGCCCCAACTGCCGGGCCTGGGAGAGGATCAGGGCGACCTCACCGTAGTACCCGGGCACGTACACCACGTCAGGGCTCAGACCCTTGAACTTCGTCAACTGGGCGCGGAAGTCGCGGTCGCTCTGGTTGTACGACTCCTCGCCGAGGATCTCGCCGCCGGCGGCGGTGAAGGTCTCGCGGAAGACCTTGCTCAGCCCCTTGGAGTAGTCGCTCGCCACGTCTGAGAAGACGACGGCGGTCTTCGCCTTGAGCTCCTCGACGGCGTACTTCGACATCACGACGCCCTGGAAGTCGTCCGTAAAGCAGATACGGAAGATGTAGTCGCCCGTCTGCGTGACCGCCGGGTTCGTCGAGGACGGCGTCACCATCGGCGTCTGGGCGTCCTGACAGATCGGGGCGGCGGCGAGGCTGTTCGAGCTGGCGACCTCCCCAAGCACGCACAGGACGTTGTCCTGCTGGATCAGCTTCTGCGCCGCGTTGGCCGCCTCCTCGGGCTTGCACTGGTCGTCCTCGACGATCAGTTCGATCGGCTTGCCCAGCACGCCGCCCTTGGCGTTGAGCTCCTCGACTGCCATTTCCATGGCCTTCGTCGAGGACTGCCCGAAGGTGGCGAAGGGCCCGGTGTTGCACATGTAGGAGCCCAGCACGATCTTCCCGCCCGCTGCGGGCGCGGGTTCACCCTTCGCCCCGGCGCCCGCGGACGGGCTCTCCGTATCGGGCTGGGGTCCCGGGCAGCCGGCCAGGAGCAGAGCACCGACCCCCACACCGCACAGGGCCGTCAGGACGCCGCTTCGACACATGGGGACTACCTCCGCTCTGGTATGAGGGGCGATTGTAACCCAAGACGCGTCGGGGCGGAAGGGCTTCTTCCGCAGCCGTACAGACCACTTCGCGAACGACGCCTCGCGCCCCTCCCCGGGCGCTCCGGCGCGCGAGAAGGAGGGCGGGGCCAGGACGGCGTAGCTGCACGCCGACGCAATCCTCGCACGGGTGAACAAGCCATGGCAGCGCTGGCAGTCGGCTTGCTGGTCGGCGTGGCGGCAGGCGCCGCCGCCCAGATCGAGGTCCCGCTCACGGTTCGCGACCATGCCGGAGTGACACGCGTCGCGTGGCCCGTGCGGGGCGGGATCCCGCTGCCGCGCGGGTTGCTGCGGGATGCGACCCCGGCGCGGCTGTTGGACGCCGGCGGCGCCGAGCTGCCCTGTC
>VGFB01000143.1 GCA_016869015.1 Armatimonadota bacterium | reverse complement strand
GGGGGCCGTCAAGTGGCTGCGCGTGGTCGAATCGCCGCCCAAACGGTTCGTCTCCTACGGCGACTTCAACAACGGCGCGCGGCAGGCCCCCGCGATGAACTGGTCGGACGTGGGCAGCAAGCGGATCATCGGAACGGTTCCGGTGGAGGCGGACGGCTCGGCGTACTTCCGGGCGCCCGCGGGCCGGTTCCTGTTCTTCCAGCTGCTGGACGAGAACGGGATGATGGTGCAGAGCATGAGGAGCGGCGCCTTCCTGCAGCCAGGCGAGGTCGCGGGGTGTACCGGCTGCCACGAGAACCGGCACACCGCCGTTCCCTCGACATACAGCGCCCTCGCGATGCGGCGGCCGCCGAGCGTGCCGGAGCCCTGGTACGGGCCGGAGCGGGACTTCAGCTACGCGACGGAAGTGCAGCCCGTTCTCGACCGCCACTGCGTTTCCTGCCACGACTACGGCCAGCCCGCCGGGCGAGCCCTGAACCTGTCCGGAGACAGGACGCTGCTGTTCAACCTCAGCTATCTCGAGCTGCACCGGAAGTCGGGAACCGTCTTCCGGCTCACCGGGCCGGAGGAGCCCGACCCGCTGATCAAGGTGGTGAACCACGGGCCGCCCGAGGTGTTGCCCGCCTACTCCTGGGGCTCGCACCGCAGCCGGCTGATGCAGGTCCTTCGCGCCGGGCATGAGCACGTGCAGCTCGACCGCGAGAGTTTCGAGCGCCTCGCGACCTGGATCGACCTGAACGGGGTCTACTACGGCACCTTTGCCTGCGCGCGTCCGCACCACTTCGGCGGCCGATCACCGATCGACCCGGCGGGGATCGCCCGCCTGAATGAGCTAACGGGGATGACCGTCACCGATGAGGTGCGGGACAGCTACGTCAACCTCACGCGCCCGGAGCTCAGCCTGTGCTTGACAGCCAATCTCCCGTCGGAGGCCGGGCCCGCGCGTTTCCTCTCGACGGCTGACCCCGCCTACCGGGAAGCGCTCGCGATCATCCGCGCCGGCGCCGGGGCCCTCGCTCAGCGGCCGCGCATGGACATGCCCGGAGCGCTCGCCGATCCGCTGTGCGCGAAGCTCGGTCCCTGACGGGAGTAGGCGCGAGCCCGGAAGGTCGCGGGCCGCCAGACCACTTCCCGTGAAGTCGGATGAGTTACCGCGCCTGAATGCCTGTTCCGTGCTCAACATTTTCCCGAACAAGAGCAGGAATCCGTAGCAGGATCGCGAATTGACGTGCTTGAATGCGACTGGTCTCCACGGGACCTGGCTCGGCCGGCGAGGAGCTGGCGAGGCGGCAGACACCATTGGGGCGGCGTCCCGTGGGTCGAAAACCGCGAGTCAAAGGGAGTTGGCATCCGTGGATCGCAGCCCTGCCCACTGCATGGTGGCCTTGGTCGCGGCGCTGATCGTCGCAGTTCTGGCGGTCCCCCCCCTTGCCTGGAGCGAACCGGAGTCCGGCGAGAACCCCCAAGCCCAGTACGCGGAGCCTGACGCTTGCGGTCTCTGCCACAGGGACGTGGCGGACGAGGCGGCCGGGCGCCTGCACGGCGCGATACTCGAGCGGCGGGCGGCCGAGGCCAAGGGACAGAACTGCCAGACCTGTCACGGTCCCTCGCAGGCGCACGTTGAGAACCCGATCGAGGTCAAGACGGCCTGGACGCCGGAACTGCTGAAGCGCAACACCTCGGCGAAGATGTGCCTCAACTGCCACAGCAACCAGATCCCCGCGATCACCTGGCGCAAGGGCGACCACCACTCCGGCGGCGTGCAGTGCTGGGACTGCCACTCGGCCGACCGGCCGGCGAAGGCGCACAGTGAGTTCATCGCGCGCCCGAACTCGTCCGTCTGCCTCGAGTGCCACCGGGAAGTGGAGGGCCTGTTCCGGCTGAACAGCCACCACCCGGTGATCCTGGGGACCGAGCAGGAGCGGGTGACGTGCGCCGACTGCCACGATGTGCACGGTCGACGCAGCCAGCGCGACTGGGCGCAGAAGTGCCGGAGCTGTCACCTGGAGCAGCGCGGGCCGCACCGGTTCGAGCACGGCGCGATCAGCGGCCGGCTGATGGGCAGCTGCCTGGAATGCCACAGCCCGCACGGCTCGCCGAACGCGAACCTGCTGCGGTTCAACAGCCGCGGCCTGTGCCTGCAGTGCCATGGCGACAAGGTCACGCACTTCCCGGGCCCGGCGTGCTGGAGCTGTCACGAGGCAATTCACGGGTCGAACAGCCACCCGCAGTTCCTCACGCCGTAGGGAGCGACGTCGCCAGATCGAAGGGAGGGGCCCGCGAGCATGCCATTCGCATCAGGCGGCCGGGTACACCGGATGATCCTGCTGCTGTCGGCCCTGTTGGGGCTGTTGGTGGCGCACCACGCCGTGCTTGCCGCCGAGGGCGACGCCGGTACTGAGGCGAGCGCCGAGGAGGCGGAGAGCGCGCCGGCGCCGGACGCTGTCAAGGCCGAGGGCGAGTCGCGCATCACGATCGCGCTGGGCACCCAGCGTCAGTGGATCGACGGGAACTCCCAGCGGTTCCGGCAGTACGTGACGCCCCCGTCGGCCACGCATATCGCCCTGATCGAGGTCGACCATCCGCTCAACGACGAGGGCCTGGTGTTCGGGCTGGAGGCGCACGACCTGCTCGAGCCCAGCGCCGGGGGCGTCGGCTATCTGTACGAGGTGGACCAGGGCCTGCGCGTCGACACGCGTTACCGGCGGTCTTCGTACTACGAGGACTTCACCGCCGGCGCCGATCGGTTGACCCGCAAGGACTGGCGGACGGACGTCCGCTGGCGCATCACCCCTCACGACCATCTGATGGGCGGCTACACGACCGTAGACGTGCGGGGCGGCGATGAGCCCTGGCGGAGTCAGACGTGGCGCGCCACGTACACGCACGAGATGGGCGCCTTCGACGCCTACGGCGGCCTTCACTTCGAGCAGTTCAACTTCGCCCCCGGCAGCGCGCGTCTCTCCGGCGAGGCCACCACGTGGACGTTGGGCTTCGGCCCGTCCCGCGACGCGCGCACGCTGATCGCGGGGAACGTCTCCGGGGTGCAGACGAACCTGGCGGGCGTCGGGCTCTCCCCCAGCGAGACGTTCGTGACGTTGAGCGGCTTCCACCAGCTCACCGACGACCTGACGGTGAGCGGGGACCTGAAGTACTGGGAGCTGGAAGACGCCATCGCGCGGAATGCGTACGCCCGTCGCGAGCGGCTGGCGGCCATCGAGGGCGAGTACATCGGCCTGTGGCGGACGGACATCCGCGCCGGGTGGGAGACGGCCGACGTGGACTACGCCGACGGTCGGCAGTTCCAGGTGCTGCAGCCGGCGGTGAATACGACGACGCTGAACGTGCGCTTCCGGCCGCGCCGGGACGTGAAGCTCACAGGCGACTTCCGACGGCGCCGGGTGGACGAGCGGCCGTACTCGTTCAACGTCGCGGGGTTCCCGGCGACCACCCTCATCCATGGCCAGAGCGACCTGCTGCGGTTCCGAGGCTCGTGGACGCCGACCTTCTGGCCGGTGGGTCTTACCGCCGGGTACCAGGAAGACGAGCGGGAGAACCCCGAGCAAGGCACCGGCAACCAGGTGATCACCCGCGACCTCTCCGCGTGGTGGAGCGTGACCGATGACGTGACGGCCACGCTGTCCATGCTGAACCAGAGCTACAGCCAGCTGGCTCCGGGCCTTGCGGGGACCCCGTTCGCCGGCGACTCCCGCAGTTGGAGCCTCGGGGCCGCGTGGCGCGTCTCGGATCGGACCAACTTCGAGACCAGCTTCACGCGCGCCGACTCCTTCGGCGCCATCGAACTGGAACAGGACATCTGGTCGGCCTCAGTGGAGCACAAGTGGCGCGAGCACACCCTGCGGCTGGGCGTCACGCTCGACGACCTCAACGACTACAACGGGACGCTCCTCGGCTACGACGCCGATCTCTGGTACGCCGAGTTTGCCACGCTGCTGCCGTAGCGCCGTACCCGCCATGCCGGCCGGCGCCGGCCTGGGCCGGACCGTCACTTCTGGAGGGCACACCCATGCACCGCGGACTTGTCGTGGGACTCGCCGTACTCCTTTCCGCACTGGGCGCCATGGCCATCGTGGCCGGCTGCGGCGGCCATGCGGCCATCGCCCCGCCGGGACCCGATGACGGATACGTTGGGGCCGCCGTCTGCGGCATATGCCATCGCGCAGAGATGGACGACCATCGGGCCGCCGGACACCCGTACAAACTGGTGAAGATCACCGGCGGGTTGCCGCCCGTGTTCCCGTTCTCGACGGTGCCCTTGACCCCTGCCGGCTACTCCTGGAATGATATCACCTACGTGATCGGCGGGTATGGGTGGAAGGCGCGGTACGTGGACCGCAACGGCTACATTGTCACGGGCGATGCCGTGCAGTACAACCTCGCCACGAGTGCATTCGGCCCGTACGAGGCGACCGTGCCCCCCGGCACCAAGCCGTACGACTGCGGCGCGTGCCACACCACCGGGTGGGTCGCTACGGGAGCCGCGGGCCCGCATCAAGACGGCCTGGCGGGAATGTACGGGACGTTCTCCGAACCGGGGATTCAGTGCGAGGCGTGCCACGGACCCGGCGGCCGACATGCCAGCACCGGCAACGTCTCTGACATCCGGATTGATCGGACGGCGGAGGCGTGCGGGCAATGCCACTATCGCGACGCGGCGAAGCAGCGGATACCGGCGAAGGAGGGGTTCATCCAGCACCACGAGCAGTTTGAGGAGATGCGGTCCGCAGGGCACCGGGCTCTGAGTTGCCTCGACTGCCACCATCACCACAAGGGCTCGCTGTATTCGAGCGAGGGGATCACGCGGAACTGCCAGGGCTGCCACTCGACTCAGGCCCGCAACTCCGCGCACGGCAACCGGGCCAGCTGCGAGGACTGCCACATGGCTCAGGCCACCAGGTCTGCCCTGGCTCCAACGCAGTACCAGGGCGATGTGGCGACCCACATCTTCCGGATCAACACGAACCCGGTCGGCAAGGCGGCGATGTTCTATACAGACGCCGTCACGGCGTCCCACCGCGGCGAGCTAGACGAGGTGGCGGCGACCAGTCCGGAGTACGCTCACGGCTTCGTGACGCTCGACTTTGCGTGCTACAGCTGCCATCGGGACGAGAACGGTGTTGGCGGCACAGGCAGCCAGAAGACGTTGGCCGAACTGTCCGCGTACGCTCGCGGGTATCACGACTGAGCGCCGGATCGCGCTAGTGCGCCGTCACTCGTGATTGTCTGGATTGGTGGACGGCCCGTTCCGCACGCCCATCCGTCGCCGTCGTAGGACGGAGCGCTGCTCCGTCACCATCGCCGTCGCCGTTCCGCGCCTGCGGGTCGCCCGACCCGCGCCGTTCGTCGTTGCCGTGCGAGTCGCCGTCGTAGGACGGAGCGCTGCTCCGTCACCGTCGTTGTCGCCGTTCCGTGCCTGCGGGTCGCCCGACCCGCGTCGTTCGTCGTTGCCGTGCGAGTCGCCGTCGTAGGACGGAGCGCTGCTCCGTCACCGTCGTTGTCGAAGTGGGCGCTTCGACCCACGACGACCGAAGGCTTCACGGCTGACAGGGCGCTGGTTGGCCAAACGCGCCGGGCTTCCTCTCGCTGCGGTGAGAGGAAGCCCGGCGCGTTGTTGTTTGTGCAGGGGGCAGCGGGCGCGGCGGAGGCCGCTCCTACACGGGCCGGAGGTCGCCGCTCTCGACCATGGCCACCAGCGGGTTGTCGTCGATCTCCAGCGGGAAATCGATCCGCCCGCGGCGGCGGCTCGATTCGTACGCGCCGAAGATGATCTCCGTCGCGATCAGCGCGTTGCTCGCGTCGAGCTGGCACTTCCGCCCGTTCAGCAGGCAGTCCATCGCGTCGGCCACCGCCCGGTCGATGAACCCCGGACCGTGAATGCCCTCGCCGCCGGTGTCGGGCCACTGCCAGTCGGCCTGGCCGAGCTTCCGCCAGCGGATCGCGTCCGTCGGGCCGTGGCCGAAGCCGACGTCGATCACGCCCTCGCTGCCGATCAGCCGGTCCACGCACCCCACCGGCCGGGCCTCGCCCGCGCCGGTCATCACCAGACCGAACACGCCGTTCTGGTACTCGGTGAGGAGGACCTGCTGGTTCTCGCAGTGCGCGCCGAACACGAGGTTCTCCGTGCGGTAGTCGATCTGCGCGATCACCCACTTCGCGGGCGTCTCGTTGTTGAAGAAGCTGAACATGTCGATGAAGTGCGTGCCCGAGTCGTAGATGTTCCCGCACTCACACTCCATCCGGAACAGCTCCCCGATCTCCCCCGCCTCCAGCAGTTGCTTCGCGATCGTGAAGGGCGCCCCGTACCGCCGCTGATGGTTGAAGGTGAGCTGAATGCCCTTCGCCTGCGCCGCGGCGGCGATGCGTTTCGAGCCGCCCCACGTGTAGGCCATCGGCTTCTCGCAGTAGATGGCCCGCACGCCCGGGGTCTCGCAGGCGGCCAGCACCATCTCCTCATGCAGGTGCATCCAGGTGCAGATGCTCACCACGTCGAGCCGTTCCTGGGCGAGCATCTCCCGGTAGTCCGCGTACGTCGCCGTGAACCCGTACGTGTCGGCGAAGGCCTGGGCGTTCTCCTCGACGATGTCCGCGCACGCGACCAGCTCGCAGGTCTCGAGCTTCTGGAACGCATTCGCGTGCTCGTACGCCATCGCGTAGCCGAGCGCATCGCCCCGCGGCTTCTTCTTGCCGGTCCCAATGACCCCAACGCGCAACTTGCTCAAAGGACGATCCCCTCTCTCGATGCAGGTGCCGTATCCAACGCGCCGCCTGTTCCGTGCGACGCGAGACAGGTCCTTCCCCCGGCGCGGAGGAAGCGGGGTGGACGCGTCTTTGGGAGGTCTGCCATGCTGAGATTGCTGGCCCTTGTCGGAGTGGTCACGTCCGTCGGTTCAGGGTGCCCGCAGGAGGGCGATTCGCGGAGCGTGGCGCTCGGGGAGCGGAACGTGGAGCGCGGCTTGAGCGTGCCCAATGCGGGGGATGGGACGAACGAGCCCGCGACGGCGGCGGGGCGGACCGGGCGGCGCGCCACGGCTGCGGACCCCTACATGTACGTGGATGTGGACGATGCCTGGCTCCCTCCGGGGGATCACGACCTGTGGGTGACGGTGGAGTTCCACCCCGAGGCCATCGCGGTGATGGGGCTGCAGTACGATGCCGCGGGCCAGGAGGGCGTGCTGGCGCGGAGGTACGTCCCGTGTGAGGACGCGGCCTTGGGGTACCGGGTGGGCGAGTGGATGCACTACACGTTTCACCTCCCCCACGCGCGGCTGGGAAACGGGCAGAACCACCACTCGGACTTCCGGCTCACCCCGCCGCAGGGCGTTGTGATCGGAGCGATCACCGTCTCAACAACGAAGCCTGCGGACTACGAGGAGACGCGCGCCCCGGAGGCCGAGGCGTTGGCGCCCTACCGCGTGCGGATTGGCGAGGGGTTCGAGCTGACCTTCGGCAATGACGCGAATCCCGCGACGGCGGCGCTGTACCGGATGCTCGGGGTGACGAGCATCGAGAGTTACGCCCATTGGCAGAGCGTCGAGCCCGAGGCCCGCGGGAGCTGGGACTGGTCGAAGTGGGATGCGCAGGCTCAGGTCCTGCGGGATGCGGGCCTGAAGTGGGTGCCGTTCCTGATCGCCGGCTGCGCGTACGCGACGCCCGACTGGTTTCGGGAGTCGGAGGCCTCGCATGTCTATCGCTGCCTCGAGCACGGGCAGGACAGCTACGTGCAGTCGCTCTGGAACCCCGCGCTGCTGCCCGCGGTGGACGCCTACCTGCGGGCCTTCGCGGAGCAATACGAGCCGGAGCTGATCGAGTCGGTGTTGCTGGGCGTGACGGGCATCTACGGGGAGTCGATCTACCCCGCGGGCCCGGAGGGCGGATGGACCGCCGACCGCACGGGCACGTACCACAACCACATGGGCTTCTGGTGCGCGGATGACCTCGCCAAGGCCCACTTCCGCCGCTATCTCAAGACGAGG
>VGFB01000142.1 GCA_016869015.1 Armatimonadota bacterium | reverse complement strand
GGCATGGGCTGTGACCTCGGTTGCGATGGAGTGGTGCGATCACACCCTACTTCGCCGTCGAGTCACATCGGTCCCGCTACATCCCTCGTCTCCCCTCACCGAAAAGTGCTGAACTGCAGACTAGTGCGCCGTCACTCGTGATTGTGAGGATGTGTCGTCGTCGCTCGAAGGGCCCACCTCGACAACGACGGTGACGGAGCAGCGCTCCGTCCTACGACGGCGACGGATCGGCGTGCGGAACGGGCCGTCCACCAATCCAGACAATCACGAGTGACAGACCACTAGTGCTCTGTCAAGCGTCATTCGTTGGGTTCCGGGGAGGACAGGCATTCCTGCCTGTCCGCACAGACCTCGGGTTCCGGGCGAGGACAGGCAGGAATGCCTGTCCTCCTGGACGCGAGAACAACCCAAGGCTTCACGGCTGACAGGGCACTGGACCCGAGACCCTAGACCCGAGACTCTAGACCCGAGACTCTAGACCCGAGACCCTAGACCCGAGACCCTAGACTCTAGACCCTAGACCCGAGACCCGAGACCCGAGACCCGAGACCCTAGACCCGAGACGCCGTTCGAGGTAGAACCATGCCCAGGGTCGGCGTATTCATCTGTCAGTGCGGGACCAACATCGCCAAGACGGTGGACACCGCGAAGGTGGCGGCGGAGGCGGCGAAGCTGCCGTTCGTCGCGCACTCCGATACGTATGTCTACATGTGCTCCAGCGCGGGGCAGCAGAAGATCGAGGACGCCATCCGCGAGCACAAGCTGGACTCGATCGTCGTGTCGGCCTGCACCCCGCAGATGCACCAGAAGACCTTCGAGGGCTGCGCGGATCGGGCCGGCTTGAACCGGTACATGTCCACGCTGGCGAACATCCGCGAGCAGTGCTCCTACGTGCACAAGGACCCGGAGCTCGCGACTCAGAAGGCCCTCGAGCTGACCGCGATGGCGGTCGCGAAGGCGGCGCGGGATGAGCCGCTGTTCCAGTCCGAGGCGCCGATCAACCGGAAGGCGCTCATCATCGGGGGCGGCGTCGCGGGGATCCAGTCGGCGCTGGACATCGCCGAGGCGGGGTATGAGGTCGTCGTGGTGGAGAAGACGCCCTCCATCGGCGGTCGGATGAGCCAGTTCGACAAGACCTTCCCCACGCTGGATTGCTCGGCGTGCATCCTGACCCCGAAGATGGTCGAGGCCTACCAGCATCCGAACATCCGCCTCGTCACCTACGCGGAGGTTGAGGAGATCGGCGGGTTCGTCGGCAACTTCAACGTGAAGATCCGCAAGCGCGCGCGCTCGGTCGATGAGGTGAAGTGTACCGGCTGCGGGACGTGCTGGGAGAAGTGCCCGCAGAAGAAGATCCCCAGCGAGTACGACGAGCAGCTCGGCCCGCGGACCGCGATCTACGTGCCCTTCCCGCAAGCGGTGCCGCTCGTGCCCGTGATCGATCGGGAGCACTGCACGAAGTTCCTCAAGGACAAGTGCGGGGTCTGTCAGAAGGTCTGCCCGGCCGACGCCGTGGACTACACCCAGGAAGACGAGATCATCGAGGACACCTTCGGCGCGGTCGTGGTGGCGACCGGCTTCGATGTGTGGGATCACACGGACTACGGCGAGTACGGCGCCGGGAAGATCCCCGACGTGATCAGCGGCATCCAGTTCGAGCGGATGCTGAACCTCTCCGGCCCGACCCACGGCAAGGTCCTGCGGCCCTCCGACGGCCAGGAGGCCAAGACGGTCGTCTTCGTGCAGTGCGCCGGCTCGCGCGACGATCAGCACGGCTACCCGTACTGCTCGAAGGTCTGCTGCATGTACACCGCCAAGCACGCGATTCTGCTGCGGGAGAAGGCCCCGGACGCGCAAGCGTACATCTTCTACATCGACATCCGCGCGACCGGCAAGGGCTACGAGGAGTTCATCCGCGACGCCCAGCGCAAGTACGGGGCGCAGTACATCCGCGGCCGCGTCTCCCGCATGTTCCAGCACGGGGACAAGGTCCGCGTGTTCGGCGTGGACACCCTCGGCGGCGGGCAGATCAAGATCGACGCGGACCTGGTGGTCCTGGCGACGGCGATCGAGGCGCGTCACGACGCCAAGGCCCTGAGCCAGCTGCTGGGCATCGGTTGCGACCACAACGGCTTCCTCAACGAGGCGCACCCGAAGCTGGCGCCGGTGGACACGATGAGCGGCGGCATCTACATCGCGGGCGCGGCGCAGTTCGCGCGCGACATCCCCGACACGGTGGCGATGGCGAGCGCGACGGCGGCGAAGGTGGTGGGGCTCTTCTCCAAGGAGAAGCTGCTCAGCGAGCCGAGCGTCGCGAACTGCGATGTGAACCTGTGCAGCGGCTGCATGGCCTGCCATGTGACGTGTCCCTACGACGCGATCGAGATGACCGAGTACGAGGATCGCGCGGCGCGCCTGACGCGCATGGTGGCCTGCGTGAACGAGAACCTGTGCCACGGCTGCGGGGCGTGCTCGGGCACCTGCCGCAGCGGGGCGATGACGCTGCGCGCCTTCACGGATAACCAGATCGAGGCCCAGATCGAGGCGCTGTGCGAGTTCGTGCCGGCGAAGTGACGGGCAACGAGAACGGGAAGCATGGAAGCGCCGAAGAGCGGCCAAGAACGGCGAGGATGAGGGATGGCTGAACAGCAAGTCGCAGAGGCTCCGGCAGAGCAGCAGGCTACCGCGGCCGAGTGGCGGCCGACGCTGCTGGCGTACCTGTGCAACTGGTGCAGCTACGCGGGGGCGAACCTCGCGGGGGCGAGCCGCATGCCCTACGACGCGTCGATTCGCGTGATTCGCGTGCCGTGCTCGGGCCGCGTGGACCCGTTGATGATCTACAAGGCCTTCGAGCGCGGCGCCGACGGCGTGCTGGTGGGCGGCTGCCATCTGGGGGACTGCCACTACTCCGAGGGCAACTACGCCTGCCAGGGGCGGATGGCGCTCGTCAAGGCGCTGCTGGCGGCGGCCGGCATCGAGGAGAAGCGCTTCCGGCTGGAGTGGATCTCGGCCTCGGAGGGCTCGATCTTCCAGGCGGTCGTCAACGAGATGTCCGAGCAGTTGCGGGAGCTGGGGCCGTTCGAGCTCAAGTAGGGGCAGCGCGTGCTCTGCCCGGGAGTTGATCGTGCCGACGGTTTGGGCAGAGCACGCTCTGTCTCTACCACCGCGATGGGCCGACGCTGTCCGGAGTGAACCATGAGTAACCACACAGATGCGGTGCGGGCGAGAGCGAAGCAGCTGCTGGAGAGCGGCGAGGTGACGCGTGTGATCGGTCATGCGCGCGGGACGACGCCGTACCGCTCGCGACCGCACTTCGCCTCCTCGCCCGAGCAGACCGACGCGCTGATCCATGACGTGTCCTGCGGGAGCAACCTGGCCGTGTACGTCAGCAAGCCCAAGGAGCGAGTGGCGGTGATCGCCAAGGGCTGCGATGCACGGAGCCTGGCGACGATCATCCACGAGGGCCAGGCGGAGCGCGGGAACGTGCTGATCTTGGGCGTTTCGTGCGAGGGGAAGCTGGACGAGGGGCGCTTGCTCCGCAAGCTCGACTTCCCGCCGCGGCAGGTGAAGTCCGTCCGCGAGGAGGGCGACGAGGTCGTCGTGGAGGGGCCGGCCGGGGATGTGCGTCTCCCCCGGGACGACGTGATCATGGTGAACTGCACCTACTGCCGCGCGCGAACGCCGGCGGTCTCCGACGAGCTGATCGGTGAGCCCGTGCCGCCCCGCGAGGAGGCGGACCAGTACCCCGACCTGGGGGGCCTGGACGCGATGAGCGAGGCGGGTCGGGCGGAGTTCTGGCGGGCGCAGTTCGAGAAGTGCATCCGCTGCTATGCCTGCCGGAACGCGTGCCCCTCGTGCTTCTGCCCGGAGTGCTTCGTGGACGAGTACCATCCCCAGTGGGCGTTGCACGGGGGCGGGCAGTTCCGCGGCAACTGGATGTGGAACGTCGGGCGGGCTCAGCACCTGGCGGGCCGCTGCTCGGCCTGCGGGAGCTGTCAGCGCGGCTGTCCGGTGGACATCCCGCTGATGCTGCTGAACCGCTGGATGGAGCGCGCCACGAACCAGGCCTTCGACCACCTCGCGGGCATGTCGGAGCAGCAGAAGCAGCTCGCGGCGCTCTTCCGGAAGAGCGAAGCCAAGGCCTCGGAGCACGGGTAGGCCGCGCGTTCCCGAGCCTTCAGACCTTCGAACCTTCGAACCGCCGTCACCGGAGTGAGTCATGGACAGGCTGAAGATCCTGAAGTCGCGGCTGCCCGACTGGCTCGGGAAGCTGCGGGCGCAGGCGGCGGTGTACGCGCCGGTGGAGCGGGCGGGCGTGACGTGCTTCGCTCGGCTCGCCCCGGGCGACGAGCCGCAGTTGGACTACGGGAACACGGACACGCCGCTGAAGGAGGTCCTCTTCCCGCAGACCGAGTGCCTGATCACCTGGCAGCGCACGCCCGAGGGGCTCCAGGTCCAGGAGGTGGACACCTCCGAGCCGACGGTCATCTTCGGGGCGCGGCCCTGCGACGTGACCGGGCTGAGGTTCCTCGATCGGGCCTTTCGGCTGGGTGGGATCGAGGATCCGTACTGGGTTCGTCGGCGGGACAAGACGACGGTGATCTCGCTGGTCTGCCCCCACCCGGTGCCCGGGTGCTTCGGGCCGTCGGCGGGGGTGAACGAGACCTCCCCCGAGGGCGCGGACGTGGTGCTGACGGACATCGGGAGCGCCTACGTGGTCGAGGTGAAGAGCGAGCAGGGGCAGGCGGCGGTGGACCTGGCGTCCGACGCGTTCACCTCGGCGGCTGAGGAGGACCTGATTGCGGCGCGGGAGGCGGGGGAGACGCTGCTGGCGGAATTGGCCGAGCAGGCGATCGACCTCGAGGAGCCCGAGGCCCGGGCGAAGGCCTTCCTGCAGTCCCCGGCCTGGGAGCAGGTCTGGAACCGCTGCCTGAGCTGCGGGATCTGCGCGTTCCTCTGCCCGACGTGCCACTGTTTCGACATCTGCGATCAGTCGTGCCGGGGCGGCGGCGAGCGCATCCGCTGCTACGACACGTGCAGCAGCAAGATCTACACCAAGCAGGCCGGCGGGCACAACGCGCGTCCCACGGCCAAGGAGCGGCTGACCCAACGGGTCATGCACAAGTTCAGCTACGGGCCCGAGCGGTTGGGGGTGCTGGGGTGCGTGGGCTGCGGGCGCTGCCGCCGGTGTCCGGTCGACATCGACCTGCAGCTGGAGCTGAGCCGGGTCGAGGTCAAGGAGCCTGTGTGAGGTCCCATGAAGAACCCGTATTTGCCGCACGTCGCCGTGATCCAGGACATCCGCGACGAGGGCCCGGGGCTCAAGAGCTTCGACCTCGCCTTCCGGGATGGGTCGGTCTGGGAGGAGTTCCGGCCGCAGCCCGGGCAGTTCGTCGAGCTGTCGGTCTTCGGGGAGGGTGAGGCGCCCTTCGGCGTGGCGACCGGGGCGCACGAGACCGGGCTGCTGCGGCTGAGCATTCAGCAGGTGGGGCGCCTGACGAAGATGCTGCACTCGATGGCGCCCGGCGATGAGGTCGGCGTGCGCGGCCCCTTCGGCAACGGCTGGCCGCTGGAGGCCGCGAAGGGGAAGAACCTGATCCTCATCGGGGGCGGGATCGGGATGCCGCCCGTCCGCAGCGCGCTGGTCAGCGCGATGGCGGAGAAGGACCAGTACGAGAGCATCAGCCTCTTCTACGGCGCGCGCTCCCCGGAACACATCACCTACGCCGACGAGATCGAGCAGTGGATCGCGAGCGACGACGCAAAGATCAACGTCACGGTCGACGTGGGCGATGACACGTGGCCGGGACACGTCGGCGTGATCACGACGCTGCTGGAGGATGAGCACGCCTCGCCGGCCAACGCGGTGACGATGACCTGCGGGCCGCCGATCATGATCCACTTCGTGATTCCGACGCTGACGAAGCTGGGGTTCTCCGACGACCAGATCATCGTCTCCCTCGAGGCGCGGATGAAGTGCGGGATCGGCAAGTGCGGGCGCTGCAACCTGGGCGCCGAG
This sequence comes from Armatimonadota bacterium, assembly GCA_016869015.1. Lineage (GTDB taxonomy): Bacteria > Armatimonadota > Zipacnadia > Zipacnadales > VGFC01 > VGFC01. The sequence goes on along the minus strand of VGFB01000142.1, from coordinate 2,043 downwards.
TACATCTGCCTGGACGGGCCGGTTTTCAGCTACGATCACCTGCAGACGATGGGGATCCGGCTGTAGCGAGCGGCTCGGGTGGGGTTCGAGCCGCGACCAGGGCGCCATGTCACCCAACCCGGTCATCCCGGACACGGCCGTCACCCGACTGGCGACCTACTTGCGCGTGTTGAGCGAGCGCCAGGTTGAGGGCCGGCTCCACGTCTCGTCGGCCTTCATCGGCGCGGCGGCGGGAGTCAGTCCGGACCAGGTTCGCAAGGACCTCTCACACTTCGGCGAGTTCGGGCGACCGGGCGTCGGCTACGACCTCGAGCAGCTGCGGTACCACCTCGCCCGCATCCTGCGGCTCGACCGGGTGCGCCCGGCTGTCCTGGTTGGGGCGGGGAGCCTGGGCTCCGCGCTGGCACGGTACACGGGCTTCCCGCAGCGGGGCTTCCGGATCGCCGCGGTTTTCGACATCGACCCGCAGCGGGTGGGAACCAAGCTTGGGGAACTGACGGTTGAGCACGTTGACTGTCTGAGCCGGCGTGTCGCCGAGCTGGGCGCGAGCATCGGCATCATTGCCGTGCCGCGGTGGGCCTGTCAGAGCGTCGTCGAGCAGCTGGCGGCGGCCGGGCTGCAGGCGATCCTGAACTTCGCTCCGGGCAAGGTCGACGTGCCCGAAGGGGTCAACGTCCGCAGCGTCGACCTTGCGCGCGAGCTGGAGTGTCTGGCATACTATCTGCCTGGGTGACGGCGGTATTGAGCATTGAGCATTGAGTATCGAGCATTGAGCATTGGGCATTGAGCACGGCGGGGCGGCAGCACTCAAGGCCCGGGGAAGACAGTGACGACGAGCCGGTTGGCGGGAACCGAGTTGGCGGCGCAGGAGATCGCGGAGGTCGAGACCGCGATCGCCCGGATCGTTGCCTCCCGCAGCGCGCTCATCCCGGAGGTCCACCAGCACCTGGTGCAGGCCGGCGGGAAGCGGCTGCGGCCGACGCTGACGATCGTGTCGGCCAAGGCCCTCGGTCGCTGCGACGAGCGTGCGGTCCTCCTCGGGGCGATGGTCGAACTGACCCATCTCGCCTCGCTGATGCACGACGACATCGTGGACAACTCGGCGACCCGGCGCGGCACGCCCTCGGTCAATGCCCGCTGGAGCAACGGCGTCGCCGTGCTGGCCGCCGATTGGCTGATCGCGACGGTGACCTGCGAACTGATCGCACGCGGCGAGGAGACGGCCCTGGCCGTCATCACCGGGGCGGTTCGGCGGATGTGCGAGGCCGAGCTGACGCACCTCGAGCAGCGAGCGCGTACCTGGACGCTCTCGGAGGCCACCTACCTTCAGATCGTGCGCGATAAGACCGGCGCGCTGATGGCCGCGGCCTGCGAGCTGGGCGGACTGGCCGCCGAGGCGCCGGTGGAGCAACTCGACGCCCTGCGGGCCTTCGGCTTCGCGCTGGGCATGGCGTTCCAGATCCAGGACGATCTGCTCGACCTGACCGGCGACCCGGAGACCCTGGGCAAGCCCGTCGGCACCGACATCGCGGTCGGCCAGCTGACCCTGCCCGTGCTCCACGCGCTCGAGAACTCCACCGACGGCCTGCTGGACCGACTCCGGGCGGCCGTGACCGTCGCCTCCCCGGACGAGCTGGACCTCCCGCGCCTCCGCGCCCTCGTCGACGAGGCCGGAGGCCTCGAGTACGCCCGCGAGGCCGCCGAGCGCTACGTCAACGAAGCGCTCTCACACCTCGCCCTCCTGCCCTCCGGCCCTCCCGCGGACGCCCTCCGCTCCCTCGCCGAACGCGCCCTCTACCGCGACGCCTAAGGCCCCTCGCCCCTCCCGACGCCCTTGCGTCTTCGTGGTGAACCTCACCCCGCCGTTGCGGGCCTGCGGGTGGCCCGAGCCGCGCCGTTCGTCGCGCCCGGTGGGATCGGCCCAAAGGGCCGCTCAAGGCCCCCACGCCTCCGCCACCGGCCGCCAATCGGCCTCGATCACGAATAGGTTCAGCCTCACCTTCTCCCCGCAGGCCGGACACGCCAGCTCCGTCCCCAAGGCCT
>VGFB01000141.1 GCA_016869015.1 Armatimonadota bacterium | reverse complement strand
CCAGACGCGCGAGCGCCTGCTCGAGGACCTGCAGATCCTCTACGGGCTCTTGTCCTTCCTCTCGGAGCGGGTGCTGATCGAGGTGAAGGAGCCCCCCAGTCGCCGGCAGCGCGTCCTGGAGGCCTATCCGCTTCGCGGCGTGCAGCCTGAGCCGGACGTCGTCCGCCTCGAGATCGACCCCGCGGGCCCAAGCCCTGAGGAGGGCGACGTGTACCTCCTCGACCCGGGCACCCGCCGTGGATTGCGCCTGGGGCCCGTGTTCGTGGGGGTCGGACGTCAGGTCTGCGGCCTCGCGGAAGTCGACGCGAAGAGCGGCGAGCTACGCCGGCTGGTCTACCAGTCCTTCACCTCGGAGGGGGCATGGTACATCGGCGACGAGAAGTGGGCTCAGCGCCAGGGCTCGGCGCCGCGCTCGGAGGGCGCGGAGCGGCTCTTCGGGTGCGACCTCGGAGCGGAGCTAGGCCGCTGGCTGGGCGCTGACCTGCTGAAGGCCGCCTTCGGCGTTGACCACGACGGGGACGCTCAGTCGGCCGGCCCCGAGGAGCTCCGGTTGGCCGACGAGTCGTGGGAGGAGCTCCTCCGCATCGTGCGCCCGCCCGAGGCTCTCACGACCATCGGCGGGCGTTACCGCATCACCGGCGAGCGACTCCACTCCGGCCGCCACGCAGACGTGTACCCCGCCGAGGAGGAGGGCCGCGAATCGGCCGGCCGGCTGGTTGCCCACATCCTCCGCGCGGAGGCCGCGGCCGACCCGGAGGTCCGCGACTGGTTCGTGCGCCGGGCCGACGCCTGGCGCCTCCTCTCCCAGGACCCGGCCCCCCGCGGCCTGCTCGTGCTGCACGAGCGTAGCGACCCCCGGTCCGATTTGCCGAGGCCGTTCCTGATCTGCGACTGCTTCGGCGAAGGCCGGAGCCTCGCGAGCGAGCTGGACCGGGCCGGCGAGCTGCCGGACGACCGCCGCGTGCAGGTCCTCCGGCTGGCGGGGGAGCTGTGCGTTGCCGCTCACCAGAAGGGGCTCCGGCTGGGGGCGCTACCGGCGCACCATTTCCTCACCGACGAGTCGGGCCGCCTGCGCCTGACCGGGTTCGAGGCGGCGATCAAGGCCACCGAGGCGGAGACGCTCCGCCCCACCGAGGAGTACTGGCGCCGGTTCGTCGACGGCTGGACGGACATCGCGCCCGAGGCCCGCCGCGGAGAGCCCCTGGCCCCGACCGTCGACATCTACGCCCTTGGGGTCCTGGCCGAGCAACTGCGGCCCAAACGCGCGCGGGGAGCGGACCCTGCCTCCCCGGCCCCGGATGCCTGGCAGTGCCTGGAGTACCACTGCCTCCACCCGGACCCGCACCTGCGGTTCCAGACGGCGGCGCAGTTCCTGACGTTCCTGGATGACTGGGTCGCCGGCGAGGCGGGACAGATTCCCCAGACCGTGCCGGTACCGGCGGGCCGAGCACGGGTGGGGCCCGGCGAAGGGTCGCCCGAGGTCGAGGTCCCGGCCTTCCGGATCGGCAAGTACCCGGTCACCAACTCCCACTTCGAGCGGTTCTGCCTGGACACGAACGGGATCGCGCCGGCCGACCGTCAGCCCCGTCGCCTCCGCGGGCCGTGGTGCCCGGTGGTCGGCGTGAGCCTGTCGGATGCGCAGCAGTACTGCGAGTGGCTCAGCCGGAGCACCCGCCGCGTCTGGCGTGTTCCCTCCGAGGCGGAGTGGGTGCGCGCGGCCTGGGGCGACGCCGCGCCCGAGGGGCCGTACCCGTGGGGTGCGAAGCTGCGGCCCGGTTGCGCGAACTACGGGCCCGACTACGGCGGCCCGACCGTCGTCGGCGCCTTTGCGCGCGGCGAGTCGCCGACCGGTTGTCTGGACATGGGCGGCAACGTCTGGGAGTGGTGCATCGACCACACCGCGCCCGGCGAGCCGCTGCGCGTGCTGAAGGGCGGCGCCCACGACTTCCCGGCCGGGGCGATGGCCGTGAGCGGCCGCCGAGGCGTGCTGGTCACCCATCGCTCGCCACACGTCGGTTTCCGAGTCATCTGCGAGGAGGAGTGATAATGGAACGGGAGCACGCTCAGGTTTCGGCCTCAATCGGCGGGAAGTCCGTCCTTCTCTCCGAGCCCTACGAGGCCGAGGAGTCCGGGTTCATCGGCCGGGAGGCCGAGTTGTCGACCCTCGCCGCCGCCTGGATCGGCGGTCGCGAGGCCATGCCCCTCGCGCCGCTGCTCCTCGGCGAGCCGGGCGTCGGCAAGAACCGGTTGGTATACGAACTGGCGCGCCGCACCCGCCGCCCCCTGTTCATCTTCCAGGGACATGAAGACGTGACCGCCGAGGACCTCGCCTGCGCCGTGCGGTTCAGCGACCGCGACGCCTCGAAGATGGACTACGTCGCCTCCGCCCTCGTCACCGCCATGCACCTGGGCGGCATCTGCTTCATCGACGAGATCGGCAAGATCCGCCCCCGCGCCCTCGCCTTGCTGGTCAGCGTGCTCGACGAACGCCGGTACATCGACTCCGTCCTCCTCGGCGCCCGCGTGCGCGCCCACCCGTCCTTCCGCTTCGTGGCGGCCACGAACACCGCCGACCTGGAGGGTAACGCGCTGCCCGAGTTCATCCGCTCCCGCACGCGCCCGGTCATCAAGGTCGGCTATCCTCAGCGCGAGGAGATCGAGCGGATCGTCGAGAGTCGCCTGCCGCGTCTTGCCGAGCAGGCCCGGCCGCTGCTGGACAGGTTCTGGGGGCTCTGGGAGCAGTTGCCCAAGCACGGCGAGGACCTGCAGTCCCCTACGCCGCGCGACGCCATCTACATCTTCAGTCTCGCGGCCAGCCTGGCGGACTACGATGCCCTTGGCGGCGGCAAGGCGGCGCGCGAGGCCACCGCGGACCATCCCTTCCCCATCGATCAGTCCGGCGCCGCGTCCTCCGTCGGCGAGCGACACCTGGAACAGGCTTTCCGCGAACTCTACTGGGATCAACTGGACCGGGCGTGATGCGGGAGACCCCTCTGCGGCTCCAAGTTGGCGAGGGCCAGGTGTGGGCGGTGCCGGCCGTGCACTTCCGTGTCGCCTTCGCCGAGGAGGTGCATCGGCTGTGCGCCGATCCGGCAACCCGGCCGGAGGCCGTCGCAGTGGAGCTCGGACCGCAGGTCGCGGGAGCGGCCGTGGCGTGGTTGGGAGAGCTGGGCAGCGGGCCCGGCGAGCGTCGGGCCTTGCCCTGCATGCTGGGCCTGGCGAGGGCCAACCGGCGCCTGAAGCCGTCGGTCCGCGAGCTCGCGCGAGAACTGGAACGGGCGACCGGCAAGCGCCTGGACGAGCTGCCGCCCGAGCTCCTCAGTGAGGCGCTCGGCTACGCTTCATACGGTGTGCTCTACCTCTCGCCCACCGACTCGATCATTGAGGCGTTGCGCTGTGCCCTTGAGCTGCAAGTCCCCGTGTACGGCGTGGATCTGGACGAAACACCGACCGCTGAGCGCCGACCCGTCATGCTACAGGACCCGGCGCTGATCGGCGGCCGGGTCGAGGGATATGTCGCCCGCAACGCCGCCTTCGCGGAGGCCCAGCGGGACCCGGAGGTCGACGACCGCCGCGAGTTGGCGATGGCGGCGCGGCTCAAGTCCGTGGCGGCGTCCCACCGCCGCGTGCTGTTCACCGGGGGGCTGGCTCACTGGACGCGCCTCCAACGGTTGCTGGCCGACCCCGCCGTGCATCCGGCCCCGGTGGCTCCCGTCCGGGAGCCGGCCGCCGGCGAGTTCCGGCGTGTGGTGGTCGACCCCCGCATCGCGATTCACCACATGGACCTCTTCCCCGCCTTCACCCAGGTCTACGAGGATCGACGCCTCCCGGCCGATCAGCCGCGCCGCGTGCCCCAACCGGTTGACCAGGTCGGCTACCTGGGGGATGTTCTCCACGCCCTCTACGAGCAGTACTTCACCCCCGATGAGGGTGCGCAGCAGTTGGACCGCAACCTCGAGGATCTCGACGCTTGCCCGGACTTCGAGCAGCTCCTGGCCAACCTGTGCCTGGTCCGCCAGCAGGCCGTACCCGACCTGTTCACCGCCGTCCAGGCGGCCGAAGCGTCGATGAGCCCCCGGTTCGCCAAGGCACTGGGCGAGTACCTCATGGAGTTCCCCTGGGCCTGCCGCCGGGACCTGGCTGACCGCTTCCCTGACCTTCTGAGCCTCGTCTCGGCCCCGACCGGTAACGGGCGACACCTCCGGGCCCAGTTCGTGAACGACCACCTGCGCCGCAGCGACGTGTTCTACATTGACAGTCAGCCCGATCGGGCGCGGCGGTCCGCCACCGTCTCGGTCGCCTTCCGTTGGGAGGACGATGAGTGGCCCCCCGTGGAGTCCTCGGTCGACCGGCGCACGTGGCGTCCGCGTGATCTGCTCTTCACCGCCATGTCGTTGCGCGCCAAGCAGCTGGGGAGCTACGGCCGGGGCGATGATCGGGTCGAGCCCTTCGAAGGCAGCCTTCTGGAGGGAGTCCACGTCAAGGCCACCTTAAGGGCGCGGATCCGCGGGGATGGCCGTTTGCACGTCCGGGACCGTCGGCCCAGCCGACAGCAACGCGGCGGGCCGTCGGAGGTCGACCTCGAGCCGATCGTGTGGATCTTCCGGCCCGGTCGCGCGCCCGGGGCGAGCTTCTTCTCGCTGGGCAACCCGATCGCCAAGTGCCGACCGTACTTCCGTGATGAGGCCTTGTGGCGCCGCGCGGCCGACCCGGGCGGCTGGCTGACCACGGTGATCGCCTTCGGCGTCGGTTCGGAGCCCGTGCCGGAGCTGTCACGCTGGGGGATCGATCGCGCCCGGTTCCGGGGTCTGACGATGTATCTGCCGATGCACTTCATGGCCGATCAGGACTGCGCCGCGGCCGAGACGCTGGGCCTGCGGCGCACCCCCGTCATCCCCGGGGACATCCTCGACTTCTTCCGCGAGCAGCACGGCCTGCTGCTGGGGGCCGCCGACTGGCCGACGGCGCTCGTGCGCATGGCGATCCCCTATGCCGATCGCGCCGTCACCGTCGTGGCCCCTGACGGCTTCCGTCTGCCGAGCATTGTCTTCAGCGAGGCCGCCCGCCGGCCCCGGCCCATCCAGATCGCCGTGGTCCCCCTGTCATGCTTCCCGCGAGAGCAGGTCGCCCGCACGGCGGAGGCCATCACCGCGCCGGTCGTCGAAGAGGGCGGCACCCAACACTTCCCCGAGTCCATCGAGCGGTTGCTGGGGGAGCGCGCCGACACTTACGGCCACCTCGTGCCCGCCTCGCTGCTCCACTACCGAGCACCGGGTCCGCGGTAGCCGGAGGTCCACGATGCCCGAGACCGTCGCCGAGCTACTGAGGGTCATCCTCGAACCGCCCTTGGAGGGCGGCGTGCCACCCGGGCTCGTCTTCGACGATGGGCCGATCGAGGAGGTCCTCTACGGGGGGGCGACCGACCCCTCCCCCCCAACAGCCCAAGCGGGGCTCTCCTCCCCCCGACCCCTGGGCAGCGAGGCCCTCGGCGCCCTCCGATCGCTCCTGTCCCGGGCGCCTGAGCAGATCGAGTTGCTGCGCCGGCAGGCGAATTCCGGCCAGGTGCTCGAGCTACTCGAGGGCGCTTGGTGGGCGGCGCAGAGCCGGCAGGACGCCGCGCTGGCAGTGGCGGTCGGACTGCCCCTCGCCCTGGGGTATGAAGCCGAGGGCCGGTCCGGCGAGGGCGGGCGCATCTGGGCCGCCTTGTCGGACCTCGAGCGGACCCGGTGTGACGGCGATGAGGGGTTGTGCGACCTCTTCGCGTCGGCCGCGGTCTACCACCCCTTCGCCTTCTGGCGCGAGGGACACTGGCGGCCCGCCGCCTCGCGGTTCGCGGCGGTCGCCGCGGCGCTCCGCGCCCTGAGTCCCGATGACGACCCGCCCGCGGGGGCCGTACCCACGGGGCCCGAACCCGCCTCGCCCGCACTGGCGGCGATGGCGCAAGCCAATCTTGGCCGGCTGACCGCCTCCCTGCGCGAGGGGGGCCGGTCGAGCGAAGCCGAGGACCTGTTCCGCAAGGCGGCGGCGTTCGCGGTGCTCGAAGTGGTCGCCGGCGCCGAGCACCCTTGCACGGCGACCGCCGCGAACATGGTGCTGCGCTTCCTCCATGAGCGCGGGCACTACGCCGACGCCGTCATCCTCGCCCGCCGGGCGTTGGCTATCCGCGAACCGGTGCTCGGGCCGCGCCACTCGCTCGTGGCGGAGAGCCTCAACAACCTCGGGGCTGCTCTGGCGTTCCTCGGGCCGACGGAGGAGGCCGAGGTGACCCTGTGTCGATCGGCCGAAGCCAACCCCAACACCTCCTCCCCGCTCTGGTGGTTGGCGAAGGTGTATCGCGACCGGGCGGGGCCGGGGGATCGCGAGCGCGAGCTCGACGTCTTGCAGCGGTACATGCGCGTCGGCCCGGCCCCGCACCGTGTCGCCGAAGCACGCCGACGCCTGGAGGAACTCGATGCGCAGTGACCCGGCCATCGTCGGCGTGACGCGACACCCGGTGTGGCGCCGCCGGAGGTGAGAGCGATGCCAGCAGCCCCGACGTCCCTTGGCTCCTGGGCGGCGAGGCTCCGGGCGGTGCCGGCCGTGCACTTCCGTGTCGCCTTCGCCGAGGAGGTGCATCGGCTGTGCGCCGACCCGGCAACCCGGCCCGAGGCGATCGCCGTCGAGCTGGGACCCGCCACGGCCGCCGCCGCCCTCGACTGGCTTCGCGAGCTGGGGGTGGGTTCGGGGCAGAGGGTCGCGCTGCCGTGCATGTTGGGCCTGACGAAGGCCAACCGCTTCCTGCACCCCTCGACCCGCGACCTGGCCCGCGAACTCCAGGAGACCAGCGGCCTCGAACTCCACGAACTCCCGCCCCAGCTCCTCCACGAGCTCCTCGGCTACTGCGCCGTCAGCCTGCTGCCCCTCTCCCCGACTGACTCGATCATCGAGGCCCTGCGTTGCGCGCTGGAGCTGGAGGCGCCCGTCTACGCCGTCGACCTCGAGGACTCCGCCGCCCGGGAGCGGGCGGCGACCATGCTGGAGGACCCCTCCCTGGCCTCCGGTCGGGTCGACGCCTACGTGCAGCGCATGGAGCGCCCCGCCCGGGCGCACCGCGACCCGGACGTGGACGACCGCCGGGAAGCCGTGATGGCAAGCCGACTGAGCGCCGTTCTGGCCGCTCACGAGCGCGTCCTGTTCACCGGCGGTCTGGCCCACTGGCTCGCCATCCGCGAGCTTCTCCAGGACCCTGGTCTCGCGCCGGCGCCCGCCCCTCCCGTCGAGCCCGCCACGGACGACGCCTTCACCCGCGTGATCGTGCATCCGTCGCTCGCCATCCGCCACATGGACCTCTTCCCCTTCGTCACCGAGCTCTATGAGGAGCAGCGGCGGCCCGCCAACGAGCGCTCGCGGCGTCCCCTCCAGCTGGACGTGCAGCACGAGCTGGGCGCCATGCTCCAGGAAGCCTACGGCCTCTTCTTCCGCTGCACCGGTCCCCAGGATCAGCTCGACCGCTCCCAGGAGGACTGCGAGACCAAGCCCGATTTCGAGCGCTTCCTCACCAACCTGTGCACGGTCAAGGGGCTGGCCGTCCCCGACCTGTTCCATACCCTCGCCGCTGCGCAGGGCATGATGACCGACGCCTTCTGCCGCGAGCTTGCCGAAGTCCTCATGCGCTTCACCTGGGCCACCCCCGATGACCAGCTCGACTTGCCGATCCTGGCGCCGGACAGCACGGGCGAGCGCTCGGGCACGCGCGCGACGTACGTCAGCCGGGACGGCAGCCGGTCGCGCACGTTCTACATCGACGACGAGGCTCTGCGCGGGTCCTCCTCCGTCGCCGTCCCGGCGCCCCGCGAGTGGGAGGAGCACGAGCCTCGGGAGAAGACCGCTGAGGAGTATAGTAAGGACCGGCGCGTCTGGGAGCCCTCCGAGTACCTCTTCACGGCCTTCTCCCTGCGCGCAGCGCAGATCGCCGAGGGCGCCGCCGATGAGCGCACGATCGAGCCCTTCGAGGGCAGCCTGCGGGAAGGGCTCGACCCCAAAGCTACCCTCCGGGGCGAGATCCGCGGGGAGAAGCGCCCCTACGTGCGCGACA
>VGFB01000140.1 GCA_016869015.1 Armatimonadota bacterium | reverse complement strand
CAGCCTCCTGGCGGGTACCGAGGAGAGCCCGGGTCAGACGGTGCTCTTCATGGGGCGCACCTACAAGGAGTACCGGGGCATGGGGTCGATCGGGGCGATGAGGGAGCGCGCGACGGTCCGTGATCGGTACTTCCAGGACCACGTGGAGACCGAGGCCAAGCTCGTGCCCGAGGGCATCGAGGGACGCGTGCCGTATAAGGGCCCGGTGGCGGGCGTCGTGCACCAGCTCACGGGCGGCCTGCGGGCGGGCATGGGCTTCTGCGGCTGTCGGAGCATCCGGGAGCTGCAGGAGACGGCCGAGTTCATCCGCATCTCCAGCGCCGGTCTCGCCGAATCGCACCCGCACGGCGTCGCCATCACTGAGGAGCCGCCGAACTACCAGGTGCCGCGTTGACGGCGGGTGACAGGTGACAGGTGACTGCAAGGGCGACGGCATGGTTAAGGCGGCAGTGATCGCGGCCCCGGGCGGGCCGGTGGAAGTGCGGGAGTTCGCGGAGCCCGAGCTCGAGCCCGGTGGAGCGGTGCTGGAGACCCTCTACTCGGAGGTCTGCGGCACGGACGTGCACCTGCTGCATGGGCGCCTGCCGGGCGTTCCCTACCCGCTGATCCCCGGGCACCTCAGCGTGGGGCGGCTGGCCGAGACGAACGGCCCCCTCTGTGATGTGGAGGGGCGCGACCTAAGCCCGGGGGATGTGGTCACCTTCCTCGACGTGCACGGGACCTGCCACAGCTGTTGGTACTGCCTCGTGGCGAAGGCCTCCACGCGTTGCCCCAGTCGTCGCGTCTACGGGATCACCTACGGGGCCGAGGAGGGGCTGCTGGGCGGCTGGTCCGAGCGCATCTACCTGAAGCCCGGCGTGCGGATCGTGCCGCTCCCGGAGGGGCTCGATCCGCTGCTCTACATGGCGGGCGGGTGCGCGCTGCCGACGGCGCTGCACGCGATCGACCGAGCCGATGTGAAGCTCGGGGCCAATCTCGCGGTGCAGGGCTCGGGCCCGGTCGGGTTGATGGCGGCGGCCCTGGCGCGGCTGTCGGGCGCGGGCACGGTGATCGTTCTCGGCGCGCCCCGCCACCGGCTCGACGTGGCCCTCGCCCTCGGCGCCGATCATGCCATCGACATCGAGGCCGTCCCGTCCCACGAGCGCCCCGAGGCCGTTCGCGCCCTCACCGGCGGCCGGGGCGCCGACATCACGATCGAGTGCACCGGCGAGCCCAGAGCCATCCCTGAAGGCCTGCGCATGACCCGCGATGCGGGCACGTACGTGGTCGTCGGCCAGTACACCGATGCGGGCGAGGTCGCCCTCAACCCGCACGCCGACCTGAACCGCAAGCACCTGGACGTCCGCGCCTGCTGGGGCATCGACCTTTCGCACCTCTACCGCGCCGTACAGCTGCTCGCGCGCCACCGGGACCGGCTGCCCTGGAGCAGCGTCATCAGCGGCGAGTACCCTCTCGCCCAGGCGGCGCAGGCCCTCAGGGACGTGGAGGAGCGCCGCGCCGTGAAGGCGGTCATCAACCCTCGTGCGTAGACTCGCCGACAGCCCCCTCATCGCGGAACACCGCCGAGTCGGCCCGGCGGTGTTCGCCTTCACCAGCCGCCACGGCGGCATCTCCCGGCCCCCGTACGACTCGCTGAACCTGGGGCTGCACGTGGGGGACGCGGAGAGTGCCGTGCTGGAGAACCGCGACCGAGTCACGGAAGTCCTGCGCGCGCAAGATCGGATCTGGGTTCAGGCTCAGCAGGTCCATGGGTCAGGAGTGGCTTGCGTGCTGGACGAGGTGATCGTTCTGACGTGCGGCGGTTTGGGTCCGTCGCATGACTACCTGCAGTATGGCAAGGCCGACGCTCTGGTCACCTCTCTCCCCAGTCACCTGCTCGCGCTGTTCTTCGCGGATTGCGTGCCGGTGTTCATGGTGGAGCCGACAGCGGCTGTGGTCGGCCTCGCGCACGCGGGTTGGCGCGGGACGGCCCGGCGCATCGCGACGGAGATGCTTGCCTATGTCGGCGGCGAGGACGCGCCCGCCGGCCGGGGCCCGGAGCGCACCCGCGTCGTCATCGGGCCCTCCGTGGGGATGTGCTGCTACGAGGTGGGTTGGCTGGTCATGCGGTCCGTCCTGGCCACGATCCCGAAGGAGCGGCGCGACGAACGTGTCGTCCGCCGGACTGCCTTCGGCAGGTGGCATCTGAACCTCGCCCGCATCAACGCCCTGCAACTCATCGAGGCCGGCGTTCCGGAGGCCCGGATCGAGATCATCGACCGCTGCACCTGCTGCGAGAAGGGCACGTTCTTCAGTGTGCGCGGCGAGGGGAAGGTAACCGGACGGTGTGGGGCCTTCGCGTGGCTGGAGTAGCTCGGGTCACTGCACGCGCGCCCTGTGCACCGCCGCCTTGCCGCTCGCCAGCTCCGTGGCCCGGAGCGTCCACGTCCCCTTCGGGTCGTTGACGGCCGGCGTCCAGCGGAACTCCACAACGCCCCGCTTCGCGGCGCAGACGCCGGACAGTCCGTTCACCCGCCCGGTGGGATCGGTGAGGACGACCTCTACTGGCACCGGCGCCGGGAGCGGGCCGCCCTTGCCGAGGACCTCGATGCGGAAGACGCCTGCTTGCAGCGCGCCCAGCGGCGACGGACCGCGAATCGCGACGCGCTCGAGGGCGTCACTGTAGAAGGCGATGAGCGCGCCGCCGAAGCGCTCCATCGTGAGGCTGAGCGTTGTGCCGCCCTCAGCGTCTCGCGTCGGCACGCGGCGGCCCGACACGAGATCGTAAGGAACGCCGGGCAGCTCGGGGAGCACCACCTCGGCCCGGTAGGGCCCCGCACCCATTCGCTGCGCCTCCCACGCCCTCAGTTCGGCGACCTTCTCGGGTGTGCCCGCCCCCGGATGTCCCGCGCCCATCCGCTCGCGGCAGTACATGTACTCCTCACCCGTGTGGGCGTTGACGAACCAGGTGTGAGGGACCCCATCCGCCGTGAACCGGTTGGCCACCAACGTCGTCGCCTCGCAGTCGAACGCGGGCTTCACGGACTCGGCCAGCGCCGCCCCGACCCGCGCGACCCGCTCCGGGTCACCGTAGGTGCGGATGTTCGGCCCGGACGGCTCTCCCTGAGGGCGCTGTTCTCCCATGCCGATGTCCAGGTCGACCCGCTGGGCGCCGGGGATGTCGAAGGGGATGGTGCTGTCCAGCAACACGAGCCCGCCCTTCGCCGCCCTCGCCGCCAGCGCGTCGCAGACTGACTGCCGCAGCCAGCGCACATCGTAGAGCAGGATCGCGTCGAAGCGGTCCGCCTCGCCCGAGAGCAGCTCCTCCTCGCACGTCACCTCGACATCCTGGTGTGCCTGCATGAGGTTCTCGTAGCCATACACCACGTCCAGCGCATGGGTCGGCTCAAAGCAGAGCGTCGTCAGCGACACCAGCAGCCCGAGGCGCTTGCTGGGCGCAGGCCGGAGCCGGGCCTGGACCGGTCCGACCCGCCGCACGGTGGGCGCGAGGCGCTTCACCTCCTCCCAGGTGCTCGCGTTTCGCTCGGTGTAGGTGAAGTACGCGAGCCCTTGAGCGCCCCCGGCCAGCAGGTGGAAGAGGTTGTTGCGGACGTAGCCCCCGGTCATGAACAGGTCGGGCATGCACCATTGGGGCAGGTCGCGGTTGGCGAGGCGCCCGACCTCCATCCAGAACGTGTTCGTCATCACGGGCTGCCAGAACGTGTTGTAGTAGTAGCAGCACAGGAGGTTGAAGCCGCTCGGTCCGAAGTTCAGCGGCGGGTACTGGGCGGCTTCCCACATGTGGATGTAGGGGATCTGCATCCCACCGGGGATCGGCCCCACCCGCGCGTCGGCGCGCGCCTCGGTCACGCCCTGGGTCTGGGCGCGGTTCCAGCCCCCGGTGATCTCCCGCAAGCTGAACTCGCACCAGCGGAGCCACGGGTCGTCATCGCTGACGATGCCAGGCGCCGGATCCGGCTTCGTGGTGGGTGCGTCGAGGCCGGTCGCGGCCCGGAACCGCTCGCACACCTGGGGCGAGAAGTCCCAGCCGTAGTAGATCGAGTAGTCGTCGTTGGTGAGCACGTAGGGCCGGAACGCGGGGTGTTGGGCCATGGGCGCGAGGGGCTCGCGCATCGAGGCACGGGCATTGGCGACGAGGTCGGGGTGCGCGATGCCGAGCGTCGGGCGGCCGCCCGCGTAGGCGCTCGGGAAGGGCTTGCGCTCGAGGTCCAGCCGGAAGTACTCCGGGTGCTCCTCGAAGGTGTACGCCCTACCGCCCGACGGGTCGGCCATCAGCCGCAGGCTGAAGCCCATGCCCTGGCGCAAGGCAGCGTCCATGCCCTCGACCCGCGTATCGGTCAGCGAAGGTCATGTCGCGTCGATAGGCGTTCGGCGGCGTCCCGACCCACACGTGCCAGTTGAACGACTCCTCCGCAACCTGCCGCAGGCCGATCGGCTGCACGGCCTCGCCTACAGCCCGACCCTCGGACAGCACGCTGACCCTCACGGCGTACTCGCCCTCGGCGTAATCGGACGTCTCGAACGCAAACGTCTGGGTCAGGTGGCCCGGATCGCCCGGCTCGAACGGCCGGTCGTGGGTCTCCAGGACCTGCTCGCCCTGGATGAGGCGGAAGCGCGCGGACGTGCCGCGCAGCGCCTCCGCCGCTGTGACGCGCGCCGTCACCGGCTCACCCCGAGCGAACTCGATGCGGCCCGCGAGGCTCGAGGCGGCCAGCTCCAGCGTCACCTCGGGCGCCGCGGGCGGCTCCCACGGCGGAGGCATGGGGGGTACGTCGAGGGGACTCCCGACGTAGTTCGCGGCGCGCCAGACGTCACGGAGCTGCGCGTCATTGCGGCCATCGAAGAACTGGCACAGCTTGATCAGTCCGCTCAACGGCCGGTCCTCTCGCAAGCACTTCAGCCAGCTCGACGCCCCGAGCTTCCCGGTCTCAGGCACGGTGTACGTGCCGAAGGCCACCGAGACGGACTCGACGGCAAAGCCTGTGATCGAGCCATCAGCGGTCTCGAAGCCCCAAGCCCGCGCGTCCTCCGTCGGCGTGACCTCGAGGTGGCGGCCCCAGTACGGCTGGTTCCAGCCGCCGGTCAGCCCCAGCGCCCCATACCCGCGCTCGCCCATGTTGGCGGGCAGCGGCCGGGCATCCGGGTACTGGAAGTAGTTGAAGGGCAGGTCGCCGACCGAGACGACCCGGCCGCCCGCCTTCAGGTACCGCACCCACAACAGGCCGTCACCGGGCACTTCGGCCAACGCCGCGGGCGCGTAGCCCATCGGCATGACCGCCACCGAGCCCGAGGCGTCGGCGCCCTCGGCGTGCCGCGCCATCCAGTCGACCAGCTCCTCCGACCGCACCGCTGGGAAGCCGTTCGCCGACAACCACGCCACCAACCGCTCCTGATGCGTCGCCTGACCCACCGAGTCCAGCCGCTCATCCCAGAAGATGACGCGATCCGTCATGGGCGGCGCCGACTGAGCGCGCAAGGGCGCGGCGAGCAAGTACAGGAGCGGCAGGCAGGCGACTGGGAACCATCGGCGCACTGGGCGCACCCCCCATGGTGGTCAGGAGCAGTCGCGTGGTCTCTTCCGCAGCCGGGTACCGGGACCTCCGGCGTCCGCCGGAAACGAAAGGGCCGGGCGCGCCTGACCCGCGCCCGGCCCCGCAGGATCAGCGGCCAAACGGCCCTACCGCGCGAGCCACCACCTCTCCACCACCGCGACTGTGTCGGGGTCGTGGATGAAGCCCTGGTCAAGAGCCGTCGGCGTTTCCGCCACAGCGCCCTTCATGCCCGCCTGGCCCCACAGCTGCATGAAGGAGAGTGTCCCAGGCGCGAGTGCCCCAGGGTCGGTCCCCACAAGCAGGGTCATCCCCTTCAGGTCTCCGAAGTCACGAATCCCGGCGCTCTTGTGCGCAAACACGGTGTCCCCTTTGCCGCGCAGGTCAGCCAGTGCGTCCGGCACCTTCAGGCTCACAACGCGCGCGCCGGTGGCCCGTACCGGTACGTCCGTCGGGGCAGTTGCAGAGCGGGGGGACTGACGACGAGACGCAGGCTCATCGAGTTCCGTTGTCTGTCCCCGCGGTTGCGGTTGGCGGCCTGCAACTACCTCTCTCGCCTTCTCCTGTTCGGTCGCCGCGGGCTCGGCTACGGGCCTCGCCGGACTTGCCACCACGAGCCAGGCCAGCGGACGAGGGCGTCCGCGCTCCCAGGTGCGGTCTCGGCGAGCGTCAGTTGCTGACGGCGGCGTAGGTGAGGCGGAGGCCGGTGTCGAGGCCCCGCTGGAGGACGATGTGCTTGCGCCAGGCGGGGTCCTGGGGCTCGGGGTAGTCTTCGCGGTAGTGGGCGCCGCGGCTTTCGGTGCGGGCGAGGGCGGCGGAGGCCATCAGGAAGGTCACGAGCGCCATGTTGCCGACCTCGATGTCGCCCTCGGCAACTGGCGGGCGAGCGAGCCACTCGCTCGCGTCGCGGCGGGCCGCCTCCAGCGAGGCGGCGGAGCGGATGATGCCCACATCCCGCCAGGCCACGCAGTGGACGCGGGGCCGCAGGTCCGGCGGACCGAGGCACCCGGCGTCAAAGGGGGAGCGCCCGAAGAGAGGGCCGTCGGCGTGCTCGGATTCGCCGAACATCGCCTCCGCGCAGCGGTCGCCGTAGACGATGCCGTCCAGCAGCGAGTTCGAGGCCAGGCGGTTCGCGCCGTGGATGCCGCAGGAGGCGCACTCGCCGCAGGCGTACAGGCCGGGGAGCGTCGTGCGCCCGTGCAGGTCGGTGGCGATGCCGCCCATCAGGTAATGGGCCGCCGGAGCCACGGGGACCAGATCGCGCGTGATGTCTTTGCCGTACTCGAGGCAGCGGGCGGCGATGGTGGGGAAGCGCCGGGCGACGCGCTCGCGATCGAGGCCGGTGAAGTCGATGAGAACGTGGTCCTGGCCCGTGTCCGCCATCTCCTGCCAGATCGCGCGGCTGACGATGTCGCGGGGCGCGAGCTCGGCGTCCGGGTGGTAGCAGGGCATGAACCGCTCACCGGCGTTGTTGCGCAGGACGGCGCCCTCGCCGCGCGCGGCCTCGGAGATCAGGAAGCGCGGCGCGTCCGGCAGCGAGAGCGCGGTAGGATGAAACTGCACGAACTCGAGGTCCTGCACGGCGGCTCCGGCGCGGAACGCCGCGGCGATGCCATCGCCGGTGGTGACGGGCGGATTGGTCGTGACGCCGTAGACCTCACCGATGCCTCCGGTCGCGATGACGGTCGCTCGGGCGCGGATCAGCACGTCGCGCCCGCGGACGAGGTCGCGCGCCAGCACGCCGGCGCAGGTACGGTCCTCGCGGAGAAGCAACTCCTGCACAAACAGCCGCTCGTAGGGGTGGATGCGCTCGACCGTTCGCGCCCGATCGGCGAGGCACGATTCGACCTCGCGGCCGGTGGCGTCACCGTCGGCGTGGAGGATGCGGTTACTGCGGTGGGCGGCCTCGCGGGTCAGGGCGAAGCGATCCCCGGCCATGTCGAACTGGGCGCCCATGGCCACCAGCCGCTCGATGAGCCGCGGGCCTTCGCGGGTGAGGACTTCGACGGCGGGCTCGTCGCAGAGCCCGGCGCCCGCGATGAGGGTGTCGGCCAGGTGCTGCTCGGGGGAGTCCTCGGGGTAGAGGGCGACCGCGATCCCGCCCTGGGCGTAGAACGTGCTGCTCTCAACCAGGTGGTCCTTGGTGACCAGCGCCACCGAGCCCTGCTCGGCGAGCCGGATCGCCGTCCACAGACCGGCAATCCCGCTGCCGACCACCAGGAAGTCCGCCTGGATGGCCTCCCGGCCGCGCTCCTCAATGGCGCGCAACTCACTCATCAGGGCCTTCGTCCGCCTGTGTGGATGCCGGGAGGGCCTCGTTCATGCTTCCGGAGCGGAAGCCCTGCAGGTCGAGCGTTACGTAGGTGAAGCCCAGTCCTCGCAGCTCCTCCGCGACGCGCGCCCGGAGGTCGTCCGCCGCCAACCGGGCGACGTCCTGGGCGCAGACCTCGATGCGGGCGATGTTCCCGTGATGCCGCACGCGGACCTGCCGAACCCCCAGCCCTCGGATGAACCGCTCGGCGGCGCCAACGCGCTCCAGCTTCTC
>VGFB01000139.1 GCA_016869015.1 Armatimonadota bacterium | reverse complement strand
CATTCTCCGCCGGCAGCTCCGCTCCTGCTGCTGCTGATCGCGGCGGTCTGCCCCGCCCAGACGCGCACCTACGTTGCCTCTGACTCGCCTATCACCTGCTGCGTGTCCTACGCCGACGAGGCCGTGACGCTCCAGGTGCAGGCGCGCGAGGCGTGTGACGTTCGCCTGTGGACCGGCTTCCGGCCGCGATGGGCGTTCCGGGACGGTGAGAAGGCAGCCGAGGGCTGGAGGCCGCTGGAGGATGGCATCCTCAGTGTGCAGGCGCCGGCCGGGCAGGTGCTGTGGGAGTTCGGGCTGGGCGACTGGCCGCTGCGCGGCAGCGGCCCGCCCTTCGCGGTGAAGGTGGACCAGAAGCACCGCACGTTGGCGGCGACGAGCTTCTGGCCGCGACGGATGGAAGCGCGCGCCGCGGTGAAGCTGCCCCTGGGTCTGTACCAAGTGACGTTGATCCCCGCCTACCCGATCCCGAACTCGACTCCTGCCCCTGAGTTGCGACTTGGGGGCCTCGAAGTGACGGAGTGGGAGGCGGTGCTGGCCGCCAACGGGCGGCCAGGCCTGCGGGCGCCGGCAGACGTGCTGCTCGACGGGGAGGTCGGGCTGCAACTGACCTGGGAGGACACCTTCATCCGCTCGCCGATGCGGGAGGTCCTGCTTGACACCATCGCCTCTGCGACGCCCTTGGCGAAGATTGAGCCGCCCGGTCTCGACGCTCCCGGGGCGATCCTCGTTGAGGCCGAGGCGTTTGCCCGCGAGGGCGACGGCGGCCCGGTGCAGGTCTCCAGGGGCGAGCACGCGGACCAGCACGGCGGCGCGAGCATCTACGGCTTCGGCCCGGGCAGGGCGCACTGGCTGGAGTGGGAGTTCCAGACGCCCCAAGCCGGGAAGTACGCGCTGTACGCGCGCACGGCGACGCAGGAGCCGTTCTCGCTGCGGTCGCTGACAGTGGACCGCAAGCCGCCCTTCCCGGGGGCGGCCTTGCTGCAGTTCCCCGGCACCGGCGGGTGGGCCCGCGAAGACCCGGCGCAGTGGGTGTGGACCGTTCTCGCGGGTGCGGAGGACCGGCCGCCTCTGGAACTGAAGGCGGGCCGGCACCGCCTTCGGCTGACGACGGTCGGCGACAGACACGTGAATGTGGATCTGATGGCGCTGCTGCCGAGGTAGGCGAGGCGCTCACTCCGGCAGTTCGCCGAGGAGTACGAACAGCCCGGTCTTGCAGGCCGACACGATGTCCAAGTCGCCATCGTTGTCGAGGTCCACGATCGACTGCTGCAGCCCGATTCCTGCGCCCTCGTTGTAGCTGATGACCCACCGCCGCCACAGCCCTGCCCCCGGGGCGCTGCTGAACCCGTAGACGTACAGCGGGTCGTCGGTGCCCGGGTCCCGGCCGCAGTGGGCCTTCCAACGCTTGCCCACCACGATGTCGAGGCGGCCATCCCCGTCGAGGTCGGCCAACGCCGGGGCGTGAGCCTGGGAGAAGGAGCCGTCGAGCGTCTGCGGCTGCCAGGTCCGAGCGTCCCCCTCACGCTGCTGCAGCAACGCGAACAGCCCGTACCCGTGCCCGCCGCCCCAGAGGATGTCGGACAGGCCGTCGTCGTTCAGGTCGTGGGCCAGGATCGGCACCGAGGTCGAGCCGAGGCTGAACTCCCCGTGCCAGGTCCACTCGCCTGCCCGGCGGTCCTCAGGCGCCTCGTACCAGCCCGAGGGGGTGAGGACGTCGAGGCGTCCGTCGAGGTTCACATCCCCGTAGCCGAGGCCGTGGCCTGCGCCCTCGCCGCCGATGTCGTGGCGCACGAACTCCGGCTCCGCGCCCTCACGCCGCACAACCTCGAACCACCGGATCGGCGCCCCGGCGTTGGGCAGGAAGTCCCCCTGACCGTCGCCGTCGAGGTCGACCATCACCACCGTCTCGTAGAACTCATCGCCGCGAGACCAGGCGAGGTGTTTGGGCCAAGGGCCGGCCTGTCCCCGCGGGTTCCGGTACCAGGAGATCTCCGCCGTGTGGAAGCCGCCCGACACGATGTCCGTCCAGCCGTCAGCGTCAACGTCGAGCGCGTACTCCCCCCAGTCGTTGGCATAGCTGCCGTCGTTGGTGACCTCGCGATAGGCGTGAGGGGTCCAGGCGGGCGCCTCGTACCAGAATCCCCCGCTCGCGATATCCGGCCTCCCGTCGCGGTTCACGTCGAGGATCGTGCAGGCCTCGACGAGGCTCGCCCCGTCCACCAGTCGGACTTGCCGGAAGCCAGGGCTCACGGCCCGCTCATCCAGGGGCCTCCCGCCAAACAGCACCCGCGGGAAGACTGCGGTCGCCGCGGCGCGCACGGCAGGGTCCACGCTTCCCAGCAGCCTCCGCACGTCGAGCGCCGATCGCCGGTCGGCCCGTCGCCCCAGCGCCCGCAGCAGCGCGACTTGGAGCTCCGGAGGCGCCCACTCAAGGGCCACTGCCAGAGCGGCGGTGGGAGACGTGCCGGGGATCTGCTGTAGACAGTCACATGCCGCGAACGCCACGTCCGGGTCGTGCAGCAGCTCGACAACGAAGGGCGTAACGCTCTCATCGGCCACTTGGCCGAGCAGGTACAGGGCGAAACGACGGGCCACCGTATCGTCCAGGCCAGCCGCCGCCTCGAGCAGCGCTTCGGACACCTCCCCCCGCCGCGCGCTCGAATCCGACCACCGGTGGGTCAGCAGCAAGAGCGCCTGTCCGACCGGCTGTTCCACCGGCGGTGGGTTGGCAGCGATGGCGGAGAGTAGAGGGGCGACGGCCTCCGGCCCGAGCGTCGCGAGGGCCTCCCGCGCGCTTACCCGCACCGGCCCCTCGTTCGCCCCGAACTCCGCGATGAGTTCGGCCACCGTCTGCGGGAGAGCGGACGTGGACAGCCCGCCGGCCAGTGTGGCGAGAAGCAGCGCAGAACGAACGAACATGGTCGGTCACCCCGTTGAGGCGCGCCTCAGACTCGGGCGAAGCCCTGGATGTACCCCTCGTCGGCCCCGCGGGAGCGCATGAAGCCAACCAGCGAGTCACACAGACCGGCCGCGACGCGCGGATGCTGATCGATGACGTTGCGCATCTGGCGCGGATCGATCCGGCGGTCGCACAGGACAGGCGACCACGGCTCACAGCCCGTTACGAAGGTCCAGCGCGGGCCCGTGACCGTGATGCACGAGGGCAGGTACTCGATCCGTCCCTCGCCCCGACCCGAGTGGCACGAGGTGAAGATCAGCTTGTGGTGAGCGGCGCGCTCACCCCGTAGGACCGGCAGCAGCGACTTGCCGACCAGCTTCGGGGGTCGCAGCCCGCAGGCGTCCAGGATCGTCGGCGCCAGGTCGGCGGGTTGGGTCAGCGCCGCCGTGCGCTTCGGCCGCGAGCGACCGGGGAGGCGGATCAGCAGGGGGAGCTTGCCGACCTCATCGTAGATCGGCCAGGGGTCGGCGGAGTCCACGCTGTGCTTTCCCACCCGGTTGTGCTCGCCGAGGTACATGCCGTGGTCGGAGATGATGACGACCAGTGAGCGGTCGAGCAGGCCGGCTAGCTCGATCGTTCGCAGCAGGTGCCCGACCCAGCGGTCGGTCAGCGTCACTTCGGCCGCGTAGCGGGCCTGCAGGCGTCTGAGCTCGTGGCGGCGGTAGAGGCTCGCGTGGCCGTAGTTCGGGTAGGAGTAGTCCAGGCCCTCATATCCGGGGCTGTAGAGCTCGGTGTAGAAGTCCGGGGCGTACCAGTCCTCGTGGATCTCGAAGCTGTCGACCCACAAGAAGAAGCGCTCGCGCTTCCGGTTCTCCTCGAGCCAGCGACTCGCGGCCAGCATGGTCTGCGCGACGAACCAGTCCGTCTCCTGCGTGCAGTGGGCCACGCGCGCCCGGTCCCGGAGGAAGCCGTGGCCGCCCTGGCGCATGTTCCCGAGGGGAACCGGCGAGACGACTCGCTCGATGTTCGCCTCCCAGCCCGCGGGCGCCTCGAGCAGGATGTCGTCGTCGAACGCCCGCCCGAACCCCGTAGGCACCATGTTCCACGTGTCGTGGATGAACGCCGTGTGGTAGCCCGCTTCCCTCAGGTACTCGGTCAGGGTTGTCTCGTCCTCCCCCAGCTTCTTCCAGCCATAGCGCGGCCAGTTGACGTTGCCCGTGAAAGCATCGGTGCGCATTGGGACGGTGGGGAAGCTCGCACAGTACGCCGCATCGAAGCACGTCGCGCCTCGCGCGAAGGCGTCGAGCGCCGGGGTCTGCGCCCGCCCCTCGCGGTAGCAGCCCAAGTGGTCCCAGCGCAGCGTGTCCAGGCAGATCACGATGACGTTCATCGGGTGCGGTCCTCCCACGGCCACGATCCGGGGTCGATCCGTTGGCCGACGAGGCCTCCAATACCTCCGCGACGAATACCGGCTCCGTTGCCCCCGCAGTGCTGCGCGCCCACATTGTGACTTGAAGGAGACCTCGATGAAGATCGCCTATGGAACCTATGCCATGCCGACGGTGCCTCTGGAGAAGGCCTTCCCGGCGCTCGCGGAGATCGGGTACGACGGCGTGGAGATCTGCATCAGCCCCCGGCATCTGGACTCGCTCCCCGAGGAGATGGATGCCGCGCGCCGCGCGACCCTCAAGGAGCTGCTGATCGCCAGTGGTCTCGGTGTGCCCGCGCTGTTCCTCACCGGCTCCCTCTGGACGCGCGACGAGACGACGCACCAGGTGAACGTCCGGCGTCTGCGTGAGTGCGCCGGGCTCGCGCGGGACCTCGGTATGCGCGAGCCGCCCGTGCTGGCGATGGGCATCGGCGGGGCCCGGAACGACTGGGATGACATCCGGGACGACCTGGTGACGCTCCTCAAGGGCTACGTAGACCTCGCCGCAGAAGAGGACTTCATCCTCGCCGCCGAGGCCCACTGCGGCGCGGCGGTCTACAATTCCGAACGGGCGACGTGGCTCTTCAATGCGGTGGGCAGCCCGCGGGTGAAGATGCACTTCGACATCGTGCACATGTTCCTGGCGGGGGAGAAGGAAGACGAGGCCGTGGCGCGCCTGGTCCCCTACACCGGCCACACGCACATCACCGACGCGATCCGCAACGAGGATGGGTCCTTCCAGCTGGTGCTTCTGGGGCAGGGCCAGCTGGACGCGACCACGTACATGCGCGCGATGCAGGCGGCCGGGTGGACGGACTTCATCACGCTCGAGGTCAGCATGATGGTCTGGGGCAAGGAGGGGTACGACCCCCTCGCCGCCGCGCGGGAGAGCTACGCGGCGATCACCAAGGCCTTCGCCGAGGCCGGGGTCATGCGGGGGTAGACGCAGCGTGTGGAGAGGCTACCGGACCAGCGCCGCTTCCAGCCCCACGAGCACCGCTTCCCACTGCGCGCGGCCGTAGGCCTCGTTGGTGTCGTGGCGCGGGTCGAGGGCGTCGAAGCTGGGCCACAGGTGCTGCAGCGCCGGGTTGTAGCCCTCGGTCTCCGTGAGGTACGGGTGCCCCAGGTAGGCAGGCGGGATCGTGTGCGGATCCACGGGCAGCAGCTCGGGGCGCACCGTGCCGGGGGCCGCTGCCATCGTCAGCGAGCCCTCCCACTTGTCGGCATGGACCCAGTGGTTCTTGAGCAGCGGCTCCGCCTCACGGGCAGCCTCAATGTAGAAGAACGTGAGCGTCTCCGCCGGTTCGCCGAAAGCCGACCGCCGGAGGACGTTCTCGCGATAGACGCCCTCGGCGCGCCGACAGTACTCGGGGTTCGGCCCGTGGCCCGGAAGCAGCACGATGCGCCCGAAGCCGTAGAGGTGGACGGCCAGCAGGCTGCGGGCGATGAGGTGCGTGAAGAAGCGGTCCTGCCCCTCCTTGGTCAGGTCCAGCGGGTCCTCCGGCGGCGGCCCGTCATCGGGCTGGGTCGGGCAGTCGTAGCCGGGGGAACCGTCGTGGTTCTGGGCTTCCAGGACATCGAAGGGCTGTGGGAGGCGTATGGACCCCGGAACGCCTCCGGCCGCCCTCCACTGCAGAGAGCGGCCGGTGCGCGGACCGGCTGCGGCCCCCGCCGGGCACGACAGCGCTGGGCTACTTGATGTACATGTCGATTGCCGCGTTGGGCACCATCTCGAACCTCTGCTCCGGCACGGGGGAGAGCGCGTCTGGCGCCAAGTAGTATTGGGCGTCCTTCGGAGCCTCCACCACCACTGTGTGGACGGTGCCACCGGCACCCGCACGCACGTAGGCCTGGAAGGGGTCCTTGCCCACGGGAATAAGGACGGGGACCCCCTCTCCCTCCGGCTGGTGACCTTCGCCGCCGCCGGGCGCTACCGGTCCTCGATCCGGCTGAGGGAGCCCTCTCGTCGGTTGAAGTCGATGTTCTTCACGTAGTCCATTTCGATCAGAGGCGCGGGGATGTCCCCGGCCGCTGCAGCTTCCTTGGTGACGCTGATGACGTAGCGCTTGATCGGCCAGAGATCGTCTTCGGCCCCCACCACCAGGGGGTCGGAGCCAGCGTCGCCGCTGCGCTTCTGGACCAGCACTTCGTACTCGCCGGGGGGCAGCCCGCCTCCGGGGAGCCGGTGGTCGGCCACGATCCTGAATGTCCCAAACTCCCCCGTCTTCCATTCGGGCATCCGGTAGACGACCTTGGTAGGCAGGTAGACGAGCGAGACGGCCGCCCCCGACACCAGCTCGACCCTCCCGTTCATCCCCACGATCCCAATGATCGTCACTGGGGGCAGCACTTCGACCTTGGGCTCAGGGGCCTGCGTCGGGGGAGGCTCGGCCGTCCCCGTGGTGGCGACGGGTCCAGGGGCAGAAGCCCCGGCATCCGGGCAGAACTCGACAGTGAGCTCCTGTCGATCGGCAAGCTGCGTCCCCATCGTGCCGAGCGCGAAGCCGGCCTTCATGCCTCGCGGTGTGAGCGTGGCGGTCACTCGCTCCATCGGGTCCACGCGCCAGCCATCAGTCTGCCATGTACGCATGCCTCCGGGCCCGGGCAGCGGGTCGGGCCTGGAGAGCATCGTCCCACCGATGCCGGGCCAGTCCCTCGTGGGTCCCTTCCCGAGGTCCCACTCCAGCCCGCCCATGTTGCTGTCTGCATGCACGAGCCACGAGTAGGTGATGCGGATACCCCCAGCGGCGGGCACAGCGAACGTTCCCGTCTGGGTGGGCCCCAGAGGGTTGTCGGGGTGGTAAGGGCGCTCCTCTGAGGACAAGCTCAGGTGCAGCAACTGAGTCCAGTTCTGGCTGACGGTTCCTGGGGCGCCGTCAGGGAATCTCGCCCGTAGCTCTGCGACTGTCATTGGCACCCCATGCTGCAAGGAGGTGCCCTTCGGCGTGCACCTCAGGGCTCCGGTGTCAGGATCGAAGTAGACCCAGAGCTCCCCTGTGAACAGAGACCCCTCAGTCGCACCCGGGGCATTGGGGATGCTCGCGCCCTCGAAGCGACAGACGTAGGCATCGCCCTCCCAGCGGCTCTGACCGGGTTCGATCTGGGTCGCGAAATGCGTGGAGTGTCCGGTCTGACCGTGCTCTGTCAGCCACTTACTGCCGTAGTTCGAGAGGGCTGCTGCCACCTGATCGGCGTCGGGCCTCACGCCGGCGTCAGCCACCCCGGCCAGGGCAAACAGGACGGCAGCCGGAACGACGAACCAGACGCCAACCCCCACACCTACGCCAAGCCTGATCATTGCCACGACCTCCCGGAGCGCAACTACTCACCTTCCCCGCCCTGCCGCAGACGCGGCGCCTGGTGCGGGTGAAGTTCTGCGGCAATCTGCCGCCGGAGTGTCAATACCGCATTCGACCGCTGCGGGGCCGGCCGTGGCAACCCACGTGTAGGCCACGCTGAGCACCTCATCGCCCGGACCACAGCCGGCGGCATACAGGCCCGAGATCAGCGCCGCGGTGCCGGAGCTTTCACACCGAACAACGCCAGCTTCGCCATCGCCCTAGCCTCCGAACTTGATGACCTGAACCCCGCCGATCATCCCCTGGTGGATGTTGTGGCCGGCGCCCCGCTGCTCGTCGCCCGGGAAGTCGCCCAGGAACGCGGGCTCGCCGGACAGCGGCGTGGCGAGGGTGGCGGTCGCCGTCTTGGCGGTAGCGGCCGGCCCGATCATCAGGGCCAGTTCACCGCCCTTGCGCCCAATCGCAACCCGCGTGTTCTTCCTGGCCTCGATCGCGTTCTTCACTGCCAGGATGTGCCA
>VGFB01000138.1 GCA_016869015.1 Armatimonadota bacterium | reverse complement strand
GACGGACTGCGGGTTCCGCGGGCCGCAAAGCGCAGGTCGATCAGGCGCGCCTCCAAGCCGTCGAGCCACCGGAGCGGGTGCGCCACGGACAGCAGCGCCGCGATCAGCAACGCCAGGCCGAGGCAAACGCGCCGGTTGGGGGAGCCTGGTGGAGGCGCTTCGCGCCGCATGCGACACACCGAGCGGCCCGGCGCTCAGCTTCCGCCGGGGCGGGAGTCCGGCCGCGCGCCCCGACGGTGCGCCGCCGGGACGCTCAGAGGGACTGGGCGTCGGGCGGACGGCGGTCAAGCAGCAGCACGTGGAGGACGCGCCAGTTCCGGTGGAGGGTGTTTCGGCCTTTCTCGCGCCAACCCTTCACTCGCTGGCCGAAGGTCTGGGGCGGGACCGCCTGGGCGCTCGCGGGGCGCGGCGCCAGCTCGACGACCCGGCCGTGGGGGTACGTCACCACGAGGACGTCGGCGGCCGTGAGCGCCTGGCCCTCCGGGGTCTTCCGGTACTCGATCTCCTCCTGCAGCTCCAGGTGCCGGCCCTGGAGATAGCCGACGTCTGCGTCGACGTCCAAGATCCGCTCGGCCCTTTGCCAGCCAAAGGCCAGAGGCGCCAGGAGCCTGGGCCCCAGGAGCAGCGAGGCGATGCTGATCCCGCCGAGCCAGAGCAGACGTCGTATGCGGGGGTTGTCGAGGGGGATGCCGAAGTCGAAGGGCTGAGCCGTCGGGCGCTCGAGCGAGTCGCTCATGCGTTGCCACCCCCGTTAGTTCGATGCAGGCTGCGAACGTTGCGGTCGAGGGCTCATTGCCGGGCGAGGCCGGTTCGGCCAACCGGCGCTCACGCCACGAGGGTATTCTACCGTGAGCGCCGGTCGGCCTGCAAGTCCCCGTCAGGCCTTTTTCCACGTCTTCTGCGCGAGGTTGTACCAGGCGCCGAGGCCCGGGTAGACGCCGGTGCTGCCCAGCTGCTCCTCGATGCGGAGGAGCTGGTTGTACTTGCAGACCCGGTCGGTGCGGCACGGCGCGCCCGTCTTGATCTGGCCCGCGTTGGTGCCGACGGCGATGTCGGCGATCGTGTTGTCCTCCGTCTCGCCGCTGCGGTGCGAGACGACCGCCGTCATGTTGTGGCGCTTGGCGAGCTCGATCGCGTCGAGGGTCTCGGTCAGCGAGCCGATCTGGTTCACCTTGATCAAGATCGCGTTGATGGCCTTGGCGTCGATCGCCCGCTGCAGGCGCTCCGTGTTCGTTACGGTGAGGTCGTCACCGACGATCTGGACCCGATCCCCCAGCCGCGCGCAGAGCTTCGGCCAGTTGTCCCAGTCGTTCTCGTCCAGCCCGTCCTCGATGGAGATGATGGGGTACCGCTCACAAAGCCCCGCGTAGAACTCGATCATCTCCTCGGAGGTCAGCTCCTTGCCCTCGCCCTCCAGAACGTAGAGACCCTTCTCCTGGCAGAAGAAGGAGCTGGAGGCCGGGTCCAGGGCGATGCGGATGTCCTCCCCCCAGCTGTACGGCGTGGCCTCGACGGCCTGCTGGATCACCTGGAGGGCTTCCTCGTTGCTCTTGAGGTTGGGCGCGAAGCCCCCCTCGTCACCGACGCCGGTGCCCAGGCTGCGCTGCTTCAGGACCCTGGCCAGCGAGTGGTAGATCTCGGCGCCCCAGCGCAGAGCCTCGGTGAAGCTCGGCGCGCCGACGGGCATCACCATGAACTCCTGCAGATCGACGGTGTTGTCCGCGTGCTCTCCGCCGTTGAGGATGTTCATCATCGGAACCGGCAGCGTCCGCGCCGAGACCCCGCCAATGTACTGATACAGCGGCAGGTTGGTCGCCAGCGCGGCGGCCTTGGCGACCGCGAGCGAGACGGCCAGGATCGCGTTCGCGCCGAGCTCGCCCTTGTTGGGGGTGCCGTCGGCCTCCCGCAGGGCCTCATCGACGCCGACCTGATCGGTGGCGTCCAGGTCGAGGATCCGCGGGCCGAGGACATCGTTCACGTTCTCGACCGCCTGCAGGACGCCCTTGCCTCGATAGCGGGCCTCGTCGTTGTCGCGCAGCTCGACCGCCTCGAACTTGCCCGTCGAGGCCCCGGAGGGCACTGCGGCCCGACCGACCGTGCCGCACTCCAGGCTGACATCCGCCTCCACCGTCGGATTGCCGCGCGAATCCATGATCTCGCGCGCCCACACGCCTGCGATCTGAGTCTTCATTGGTTGCGCTCCTCCGCCCCTCGCCCCGTCCCCTCTCCCAGAGGGAGCGGGGACGGAGCGGAGGCCGCATGTCGTTCGGAGCCCCTCTCCCCTGGGAGAGGGGCTCGGGGTGACGGCTACCGCGGCTTGCGCACCTGCGCCTGCGCGGCTGCAAGGCGGGCAATCGGCACCCGCAGGGGCGAGCAGCTGACGTAGTCCATGCCGACCTCGTGGCAGAAGGTCACCGAGAGCCGCTCGCCGCCGTGCTCGCCGCAAATGCCGACCTCGAGCTTCGGGCTGGTGGCCCGGCCGCGCTCGGTGCCCATCTTCACCAGCTCGCCGACGCCCTCCCGATCCAGCACGGCAAACGGGTTCTGCTCGAAGACGCCGGCCTTGATGTACTCGTCGAAGAACCGGCCCTCGACGTCGTCGCGGCTGAAGCCGAAGGTGGTCTGGGTGAGGTCGTTGGTGCCGAAGCTGAAGAAGTCGGCCTTCTGCGCGATCTTGTCGGCGATGATGCAGGCGCGCGGCAGCTCGATCATCGTGCCGATGAGGTAGTCGAACTGCACGCCCGTCTCGGCCATGACGGCCTGGGCGATCTGCTCGGTGTACTCGCGGCAGATGGTGAACTCGCCAAGGCTGCCCACCAGCGGGATCATGACCTCGGGGATCGGGTTCAGGCCCTGCTGCTTCAGCGCGCAGGCGGCCTCGAAGATGGCCCGCACCTGCATCTTGTAGAGCTCGGGACGGGTAACGCCGAGGCGGCAGCCCCGGTGGCCGAGCATCGGGTTCAGCTCATGGAGCGCCTGCGCAGCGTCCCTGATCTCCTGAGGAGTCTTGCCGGTGAGCTTCGCCACCTCCTCGCGGTCCTCCGCAGTTGAGGGGATGAACTCGTGGAGGGGTGGGTCGAGCAGGCGGATGATGACGGGCTTGCCGTCCATCGCCTTCAGGATGCCCTCGAAGTCCTCGCGCTGGAAGGGCAGGAGTCCGGCGGCGCCCTCGGCGCGCTCCTCCTCGGTCTCGGCGAGGATCATCTTCTGGAAGGTGCGGAGGCGGTCCTGTTCGGGCTTGGCAGGGTCATCGAAGAACATGTGCTCGGTGCGGGTGAGGCCGATGCCCTCGGCGCCGAGCTGGATGGCGAGAGCCGCATCCTCGGGGCGGTCGGCATTGGTCCGGACGCCGATCACGCGGACTTCATCGGCCCAGGCCATGACCCGGTGGAAGTACCCGTAGATCGCGGACTCCTCGGCCGGAAGCTCGCCGCGCAGGACCCGGAAGATGTCGGAGTCCTGCATCGCCACGGCGCCGTCCATGACCTTGCCGTCGGCGCCGTCGATGGAGATCCAGTCGCCCTGCTTCACGACGCAGTCGCCGACCTTGAACTGCCGGGCGGCGTAGTCGATCGTGATGGCCGAGCAACCGACCACGCAAGGCGTGCCGAGCTGGCGCCCCACAATCGCAGCATGGGAGCTCTTGCCGCCGACGGCCGTGAGGATGCCCTGCGAGGCCTTCATGCCGCCCACGTCGTCCGGAGCCGTCTCCCGGCGGACGAGGATGACCTTCTCGCCCTTCTTGTCCCACTCGACGGCCTCATCGGCCGTGAAGACCACGCGCCCGGCCGCGGCGCCCGGGGACGCATCGACGCCCACGGCGAGCACGGTGGCGGCCGCCTTGGCCTCGGGATCGAACTGGCTGTGGAGCAGGTGGTCGAGCTGGTCCGGGTCGATCTGCATGATCACCTCGGACCCCTTGATGATGCCCTCGTCCACGAGGTCGCAGGCGATCTTCACGGCGGCCTGGGCGGTCCGCTTCGCGTTACGGGTCTGCAGCATCCACAGCTTGCCGCGCTCGACGGTGAACTCGACGTCCTGGACGTTCTTATAGTGCTTCTCAAGCATGGCGCAGATGTCGAGGAACTGCTGGTAGACGGCCGGGTTCTTCTGCTCCAGCTCCTGGATCTTCATCGGGGTGCGGAGGCCGGCGACGACGTCCTCGCCCTGGGCGTTCACGAGGTAGTCGCCGTAGAGGACCTTCTCGCCGGTGGCGGGATCGCGGGTGAAGGCGACCCCGGTGCCGGAGTCGTCGCCCATGTTCCCAAAGACCATCGTCTGGACGTTGACGGCGGTCCGCATGCTCTGGGGCAGCTTGTGGATGCGCCGGTACTCGATGGCGCGGGCGGTGTCGGCGGAGTCGAACACGGCGCGAACGCCGGCGATGAGCTGAGCCATCGGGTCCTGGGGGAAGGGCTCGCCCTTCAGCTCCTGGTAGACCTGCTTCTCCAGCTCCACGACCCTCTTCATCGCCTCGGCGCCGACGGCGGTGTCCTCCTCGACGCCCAGCTCGTGCTTCACCTCGTCGAGGCACTCCTCGAACTTCTCGCGGTTGAGGCCCATGACCACGTTGCCGAACATCATGATGAGCCGGCGGTAGGCATCCCAGACGAACCGCTCGTTCTGGAACAGCTCGATCATCCCGGCGGCAACCTCATCGTTCATGCCCAGGTTCAGCACGGTGTCCATCATCCCAGGCATGCTCTCGCGCGCGCCGGAGCGCACAGACACCAGGAGCGGGTTGGACGGATCGCCGAACTGCTTCCCGGTCTCCTGCTCGACGCCGGCGAGGCACGTCCGGATCTCCTCCTCGAGGCCGGCCGGCATCTGCCCGCCCGCCGCCGAGTAGGCGTTGCACGTGTCAACCGTCACCGTGAACCCGGGCGGCACCGGCAAGCCCGCCCCCACCATGATGGCAAGGTTGGCGCCCTTGCCCCCCAGCAGGTCGCGCAACTCGCGCCCCTCGGCCTTGGTGTTCGCCTGCAGCGTCTCCAGTTGCTCCCCGAACAAGTACACCATCTTGTAGTCCGCCATTGGTCATCCTCCCTGGATGGACTCGGAAGCCTCTCGCCCTCGCTGCCGCACGGGCCTCAGCCCCGGCCCCTCTCCGTTCCGGAGAGGGAACCCGGCTGCGGGGCGCACGGCGCGTGAGGGCCTTCACTCCTCGAGTGTTACGGAATCGATCAGCCTGGCCGCTTCCTGGCGGCTGGCCTTGGGCACCGGCCTGGCCGGTAGCACCAGGACTTCGTACGTGGATTGCCGCCGACCCAGGCGCGCCGTAATGCGGTCGCCCACGGCGACACTGGCGGCGGGCTTGGCCCGCCGTCCGTTCAGCTCGATGTACCCGCGGTCACACGCCTCTTGAGCGCGCGACCGCCGAGGGATGATCCCGGAGAGCTGCAGGTACTTGTCAATCCGCACCGCCCCTCACCCCTTGCTCCCCTCTCCCGTTGGGAGAGGGGCCGGGGGTGAGGGCTCCAGCACCGCCTTCGCCGCATCCCACAACTCATCCAACTCGGCGAGCGAGAGCTCCTGCATCCGGATGCCGTCCGCCTCGGCGCGCTGCTCCATCAACCGGAAGCGCGTGCTGAACCGCGCCACGCCTTGCCGAAGCGCATCCTCGCTGTCGATGCCCAGTCTCCGCGCGAGGTTGACGACCGCGAAGAGCAGGTCCCCGATCTCCGCGACAAGGCGCCCCTCATCGCCGGCCTCCGCCGCCTGCTCCACCTCGCCCAGTTCCTCTCGCACCTTCCCGGCCGGGCCATGGTGATCGTCCCAGTCGAAACCGACCTTCGCCACGCGCTTCTGGACCTTGGTCGCCTTCTGCAGAGCGGGCAGGGCGTGCGGCACTCCGTCGAGGATCGAGGCGCGGTCCTCGTTCAGCGGCTCGGCCCGCTTGATCCGCTCCCAGTTGTCGATGACCTCATCGCTGTCGCGGGCTTGGGCCTCGCCGAAGACGTGGGGGTGGCGGTTCAGCAGCTTATCGGCGATGCTGCGGCACACGTCGTCCGCGTTGAACCGCCGCTCTTCCGCACCGATCTGCGCGTGGAAGACGATCTGCAGCAGCAGGTCCCCGAGTTCCTCGCAGAGCTTCGCATCGTTCCCCGCGTCGATGGCCTCGAGGACCTCGTACGTCTCCTCCAGCAGGTACGGCTTGAGCGATCCGTGGCTCTGCTCCCGATCCCACGGGCAGCCGTCCGCAGCCCGCAGGCGAGCCATGATGTCCACCAGCCGCCGGAACTCCTCCATGGCCGTCCCCGGTCGGAACTCCGCCCCCAGCGGTGGCTGGGGGCGGAGAGAGCAATCCGCGTCACCTGACCCGTAGGCCGGGGGCCACGCAGTCTACTTCGTCTCGCCCTTGGGCGTCGCCGGAGGCGCCTCCGTGGGCGCCGCCCCGGCGGGCGCTCCGGTCTTGGGCGTCTCGGCTCCGGGGGGGCCCTTGGGCGCAACCGCACCCTCGCCGCCCGGCGCGGCGCGCAGCAGATCGGCGCTCATGTACTGGCGCTGGAGCTCCGCGTACTTGGGGTCTACCACCTGCACCGACGCCTGGTTGAGCAGTTGCTGGGCAAGCTCATTGGTCGGCACCGGCTGCTTCTCGGCCTTGTACCCGGCCTCGACCTGCTCCCGCGCCTCTTCGAAGGTCAGCTGCTTCGCGGGCAGGCGCTCGTGGAGCTGCAGGATGGCCCACGCGCCGCCGGCCTGGATCGGCTCGCTGACCGCGTTCGGCTTCAGCTTCAGGAGGGGATCGCGGATCTCGGCCGGCACGATGTCCTCAACCGCCATGGTCGCGCGGCGGCCGCCCATCTGCTGCGAGGAGGCGATGGAGTACTGCTTCGCGAGGTCGGCGAACGAGGCGTTCGGCTTCGCGGCCAGCTTCCGGACATCCTCGGCCTGTTGCTTGGTCGGCAGCACGATCTCGCTGAACGACACGCGCTCGGGCTCGCGGTAGCGCGGTTCGTTCTCCTTGTAGTACTCCCTCAGCGCCTCCTCAGTGACCACCACGTCCTTCTGGGCCAGCATCGTCAGCTTCATGTCCAGCTCGAGCTGGGTGCGGTGCAGCTCCTCATCCTGGCCCGCATAGGCGAGGCGCATCTGGAACGCCTCCTCGCTGCCGGCCATCTCCCGCTCTTCCTGGATCACCTTCTCAAGCTTGTCCTGGGGGAACTGCAGCCCGGAGCGGTCGAAGGCCTGCCGGATGATCATCTGGTTGATCATCCCTTGCAGCATCGGCCCCCCCCACCGCTTCTCCAACTCGGTCATCAACTCGGCGCGCTTTACCACGACGCCGTTAACCCGTGCGACTTCATCCTTCTGGCATCCCAGGAGGACGACGGGCAGCGCGCACAGCGCCACCGCCACCCTCACCCAGTGTCGAGGCCGGCCCAAGGCGATAGCTCCTTTCGTCACAGCGCCCCACAGGGGACAGGCCCGATTGTAACACAAAGCCGCCCGCAAGGGAAGCGCGGGCGCGGGCTCTGTCTGCGCGAGCGACGACGGCGGATGGTGGCAGCCGCGGACGCCCGGCTGCCACGGTAAGTCCAGTGAGAGGAACAAACGACTCGCCTGCGAGTCCTCCCCGAACCGCTACGGCAGGCTCAGCCCCCGCGCGTGTAGGAATGCCGAGCTCTCCGGAAGGGAAGGGATGCCGCGCCGCCCGCCGAGACGGGTACACTTCAGCGCGGCCACCGCCGTCGCGAAGTCGGAGATCGTCCGCAGCGGCCAACTGCGCAAGAGCCCCACCAGATACGCGCCGTGGAACACATCCCCCGCGCCGGTGGTGTCCAACACCTCCACCTCGAAGGCCGGGGTATGGAAGCGCTCCTCGGCGGTCACCGTGTAGCTGCCGACGGCGCCCTCCGTCTGCACCACGAGACTCGGCCCGCAGTCCAGGGCCGCCTCGCCCGCGGCCCAGGGGTCTGCGTGACCGGTCAGCGCCCGCCCGAACCCGGCGCCGCAGATCAGCACGTCCACGTGTCGCAGCAACTCCCGGGTCTGGGGCGCGACCGAGGCGGCGGTCGTCGTGGCGCAGTCGAGGGCCACGCGCTTGCCCGCTTCGTGCATCCACCGTGCCGCCGTCAGCGCCGCCTCGGGATGCGACCCGTCCAGGTGCAGCCACTCGGCGGCCGTCACGTACTTCCGGTCCAGCTCCCCGGG
>VGFB01000137.1 GCA_016869015.1 Armatimonadota bacterium | reverse complement strand
CTTTCGTTCCCCACCTCCCCCGACGGCTTGCTGCCGGATGCCCCGCCGGGCGAATACGCCAACCGCCTGACTCGCGACGGCGACGCCTGGGAGCTCGTCTACGAGGGCACTGACGAGACGATCCGCTACCGGTATGCTCCGGCCACCGGCTCGTTCGGCGACATCGAGGTGATCCGCGGAGCGCAGCGCTTCCGTCTCGCGGCCGAGGGCGGACCGTTCCTGGAGTTCCGCGGCCGCGCCTACGGCCCCGGCAGTCGCGCAGTCGGGCGCGAGTGTCTGGCGGCGACGGCCGACGGCGACGCACTCGCCACGACCTGGCGCAGCTCCCGGGACGGAGAGACCGCCGAGTACCGCCTTGTCCTCCGTCTGCGCGGCAAGTCGCTGCTGGTCAGGTTGAGTCAGACGACCCGCACGTGATTGGCGTCGCGGGGGGACACCTCGCCGGCGCGGCCGACGCGCGCTTCGTCCCCTTCCCCTACTGGTCGTGGCAGGTCTGGGACTCCGGCCGCGACGGGGGCGTCGTCGTGGC
The DNA here is from genome assembly GCA_016869015.1 of Armatimonadota bacterium. GTDB lineage: Bacteria > Armatimonadota > Zipacnadia > Zipacnadales > VGFC01 > VGFC01. The sequence continues at coordinate 7,633 of VGFB01000137.1, read as the reverse complement.
CGGTGAGGCCTTCGTCTCCGGCTTCCCCGACTGGTACCGCTCGCGCGCCTCGACACTGACGTGGGGCGCGGAGTTGTCTCACGATCCTGCGGCGCTGCTGCCCGCCGCCGTGACCTACGTGCCGGGCGTTCGCTATGACACGCGCACGGACGGGGCCCGCAACCCCGTCCGCGAGCGCTTCATCTTCACCGTCTCATCGGAGGTCACCCAGGTCCTGCCGAACATCCCTCACCCGCCCTCGCCCAACCGCGAGAAGCTCGCCGGAAGCTGTCACTACACCGGCGGTCAGGCGCGGGTGTTGGGGGCGCAGCTGGAGGAGTGGCGGCGACTCGCCGCCTACGGCGTGCGGGACGTGTACATTCGCCACTTCGACGGGATGTGGTCCGATATCCCGCAAGGCACGCAGGAGTGGACGCTCACCGAACATGCCGCGCCGGTGGCGGGCGATGTGGCCGTGCGCAAGTACCTCGACGCGCTGACGGAGTTGGGTCTCCTCCCGGTGCTCTACACCAACTACACTGACCTGCAGCCTGTCGCGGCAGAGTTCGACTGGGACATGATCGCGCAGCTTCCGGATGGGGACCTCAGCGACTACTGCTGGCCCGGCTCCTATCCGATCAAGCCGCTGCGGGCCGCGGAGCTGGAGGCCAAGTACGCCCCCCGCATCGCGGCGCGGTTCGGGACGCGCGGCTCCTTCTGCGACGTGCACACCGCCGTCGCACCCTGGCACAAGCTCGACTTCGACGCGCGGCTGCCCGGCGCGGGCGAGTTCGGCACGACGTACCGGTCGTATGGGAAGCTGCTGCTCAACGAACGCGCAACGTACGGGGCCGTCTACAGCGAAGGCAGCGCGCACTGGCTCTATGCCGGCCTCGCCGACGGCAGCGACGCCCAGCTCCGCGCGCCGCGCCCGTGCCTCGAGCCGTTCCTCGTCGACTTCGATCTGAGGAAGATCCACCCGCTGGAAATGGATGCGGGAATGAGCTGGCTGGACCGGTACGTCGACTCCCCCGAGGACGAAGCCGCCCTCGGCGGCCCGGAGGCGGCGCACGACCGCTTCACCGCCGCGACCCTCGCCTTCGGGCATCAGGGCACCTTCACCCAGCGCGCGTTCCGGGGGTACAGCGCCGACCTCAAGACCTACCATCTGCTCACACCCCTCCAGCGGCTCTACGCAATGCGGAAGGCCGAGGTCATCCGGTACCGCGACCCCGGGTCCGGCGCGCTGCTGTCGACCAGCGACGCGGTCCGCTCGGGCGCCTACCGGCACAGCCAGGTGTACGTTCGCTATGAGACCGGGCTTGAGGTTTGGGTGAACGGGAGCCTGACGGAGGCGTGGGCGGTGGAATCCGGCGGCGAGACCTACCGCTTGCCGCCCTCGGGCTTCCTCGCGCAAGGCCCGGAGGGCCTGCTCGTGTACTCCGCCCAGACCGACGCGGGCCGGGTGGACTTCGCCGCCTGCGCCGGTACGTGGTTCATCGACGCCCGCGGCACGCGCCAGACCGTCGGTCCCTTCGATACGGACGGCGCGGCCATCTTGAGGCGTAACGCCAACGGCGCGTGGACGCTCTGGCCGCTGGGCAGCCCTGGCGTGCTCCGGCTGCAGGCGACGCCGCTCGGGATTGGCCCTGGCCCGGCCGTCTTCGTGGTCGGCGAGAGCGGGGAGCAGCCGCGCCCCGTCGAGATGCCGCCGGACGGGGAGTGGCTGAGCGTGCCTCTGGGGGAGGCCCCCTTCGCGCTGGTGTTGCAGCCGGAGACCCCGTGATGCATGGAAGCCACCGTCGCCGTCCCGTCCAGACACCCGGTCCTCCGTAGCGAACGGCCGCTGAGCCGGAAACGAGGGTCCATCGTGCCAACCACGCTGCAAGCGGCGATTGCCGAGCTGAACGAGGAGATGATCGCCCTCCGGCGACAGATCCACCAGCGGCCGGAACTGGCGATGCAGGAGGATGAGACCTCGGCCCTGATCGCGTGGAAGCTGCGCGCGGAGGGCATCGAGACGCAGGAGGGCGTCGGGGGCACCGGAGTCGTAGGGCTCGTGCGAGGGAAGCGGCGAGGCAGGTGCATTGCGCTGCGGGCCGACATGGATGCGCTGCCGATCCAGGAGGCGACCAGGCTGCCCTTCGCCTCCGAGGTGCCCGGGGTCATGCACGCCTGCGGGCATGACTGCCATGTCGCGATGCTGTGGGCGGCCGGGGTGGCGTTACATCGGCAGCGGGAGGCGCTGCGGGGCACGGTGAAGCTGATCTTCCAGCCCGCCGAGGAGGCGGTCGCCGGCGCGCCCAGGATGATCGCCGACGGCGTGCTGGACAACCCGCCCGTCGAGGCGGCCGTCGCCGTGCATGTGTGGAAGGACCCCGTCGGCACACTCAGCCTCCGGTATGGCGAGCACCTCGCGGCTGCCGACGGCTTCGACATCGTCGTCCGCGGCAAGGGCGGGCATGGCGCGATGCCCCACGCGACGGCCGATCCCGTCCTCGCGGCGGCGAACGTCGTGCTGGCCCTGCAACAGGTCGTCAGCCGCCGCGTCGATCCCGTGCGGCCGGCGGTCCTCAGCGTCTGTCAGATCAACGGCGGGAGCGCCTTCAACATCATCCCCGACGAAGTCGCCCTGCGCGGCACCGTCCGTACCTTCGGCGGCCCCACGCGGGATTTGGTCGAATCGGAGTTGCAGCGCGTCGCTCAGGCGGCAGCCAAGGCCTACGGCTGCGCGGCGCGGGTGAAGTACACCCGCTCCTGCCCGGCGTTGATCCACGACGAGGCCCTCACCCGGTTGGTCGAGGCGACCTGTCGAGAGGTGTCGGGCGCGGAAAGCGTGGTGGTGGAGGCCGATCCGTGCATGGGCGCCGAAGACTTCGCCTTCTTCGCCCAGCGCGTCCCGGCGACGCAGATCGCCGTGGGCATCGGCACGCCCGGCGGGCCGGAGCCGTTGTTCCACAACGCGCGGTTCCTGGTGGAGGAGCGCGGACTCGCGGTGGGGGCGGAAGCCCTGGCGAGCATTGCGTGGCGCTTCGTGGGGGGCCCGGACTGAGGGCTGCGCACTCCGGACTCTGGACTGACCATGGCCAAGAACTACTCGACGGACGAACTGCTGACGCTCTACGCGGCGATGCTGCAGGCCGATTCGGCCCCAATGCGGCGGGTGGCGGTGTGGGAGCTGGGCCGGCTGGGCGATTCGCGTGGCGCAGCGCATCTGCTGGACGCGATTGTCCGCGACCCCGACTGGGAGTGCCGCCACTACGCGATCATGGCCCTGGCCAACACCGGGGGTGAGGCGGAGGCGGACTTCCTGCGGGGGCTGCTGGCCGGGGACTACCTTTCCCAAGACGGAGCGTGCGCCGCGGGGCCGATCCCCGAGGCCCTGGTGGCCCACCTGGCGGAGGACATCGAGTACAGCGCCCGCTGCTGCGCCGGGGAGCATCCTCGCCCGACCGACGACGAGGGGCAACACGGGAAGTGGTGGCGCGGGGAGTCGGGCGCGCCTACCCCTTCGGCGCCGCCACCACCGTGAAGCGAGCCTCGCCGAGCAGCCGCTCCCCGGCGGTGATCGTCAGCACGTACTCCCCGGGCGGGAACCCGGCGTCACTCACGAGTCCGATGTCGTTGGCCGCCTTCTGCTCCAGCTCGATCTCGCCCTCGCTCATGACCTCGCCGTCTCGCAAGAGCTTCAGGTACGCTCGACCGTCGGCCGGGGGTTGGTCGAGCGTCAGCCGCGCGTACAGCCGGTCCGCAGACGAATAGTGCTCTCGTGCTTCCGGGGGCTGACCCTCACCGCTCCGGCGGAACACGATCAGCGGCGGAGGGGCCGGAGGTGACGGCAGCAGCTTGATGCCAGCTGGGAGGTCCGGCTGAGTGAACGGATCGGCGCCCTCGGGCAAGGGCGGGCCGAAGTAGATGCGCGGCTGTCGCGGGGGCAGGGCGTCTCCCACCAGGAAGGTCGTCTCTACGATGACACGGCCGGCCTGGGTGATGGTAAACCTGTACACTCCGGGCTGAAAGGGCTTCTCGTCCGGTGGTCTCAGGCGCAGGTCGAAGGCGCTCGTATCGCCCTTGAGGCTGAACGGCTTGTGGAGGACGGAGGTCGTGTTGCGTATCAGGTCGAGGTCGATGACGGGGTCCGGAAGGGGCGCCTCGAGGGAGACGCGGACGTACAGCCGCTCCGGACGCTCGAAGAACGTCGCGACGCCCTGCGGTTGCTTGTCTACCAGCTCACGGTAGAGGATGATCGAGTCCGCCCGCAAGGCCCCGCAGGAGCCCGCCAGGGTCACGAAGGCCAGCCATGCAGCGTGCCTCAGCATACTGCGCCTCCTTCGGTCGCCGTTGCTCACTCCCCCGGATCGCCGATCACGCCCGCGAGCTGCTCCGCCCACCGCTTGACCTCGCCAAGCTCGGGGTGCGTGATCCACGGAGAGTCCACCGACAGGAGTACGTCGAACCAGCCCTGTTCCCAACTGAAGTGCGCGCCGTGGTACGCCCCGGCGCTCCCGATCCCGGGATGGCCCCCGACGGTCACCTCCGCGAGGTCCTCCCGACCCGAGATCACACTGCTGTAGTCGGGGTCGGGCCGCGGGCCCGCCGGGTGGTTGGGCAGGTGGGTGCATCGGGTGCGGAACTCGATCGAGATGATCCTGCCGTCGGGCGTGCTGTACGGCTTCTTCCAGGTGAACCGACCGGTGGGCGCGGTGCCGAACATCGGTGGCTCCTCGGTCCCGCCCCTTGCGAGGGCCCACACTCGGTACCGAGCGAAGGCCTGCTGCTCCGCGGCGGTCCAGTGCTCGGCTCCCACGGGCGCCAGCTGCACCGGGTAGACGCGCGGCTCCCTGGCCGGCTCCAGGTACTCGTTGGGCAGGTCCTCCCACTTCTCCGCGTAGCCCTCCTTGCGCACGGAGAGCCGGTACAGCGCATGGACCTCTTCGGCCGCGGTCGGCAGGAGCGTGAAGGTCGGGCTGAGGCCTTCCGCGTTGGTCAGGTACGGGCCGGAGGACTGGCCAACGATCCCCTTGGCGTACACCTGCGCGTCGGCCAGCGGCTCGTTCGTGTTGGCGTCCACCACTCGCACGATCAGCGTTGCATCCGGTACCGGCTCCTGGGGCTTCCGCAGCACCAGAGAGACGGTGTCCTCCGCACTCAACGAGGTGAGCCCGAGGGTGGCGGCGCCGGGGCCGCCGGAGCCAACGGTCAGAGTGGTCCTGGCACTCTCGTACCCCCATTTCCAGGCCGCTACGCGGACGAAGTCCCCGATCGCCAGGCCGGCCTCGCTGTACAGCACCGCCACGCCGTCCTCTCCGGTGCGGTAGGCGCCTGCCTGCTGCGTGGGGTACCGGTATCGCACGACCTCGCCGGTGTCGGTGTCCTCCAGCTTCACGTTCGCGTCCGCCAGCGGCCGCCTCTCCCGGCGGCCGTCGGCGTTGAGGAACTCCTCCAGCACGGTCACGACGACGACGCGCGGCAGTTGCCTGGAGCTTACGACCATCTCGACCGAGAGCCGCCGCGTCGGTATCTCACCGGGGGCCGGGTCCTCGTCGCTCCACGGGACCGTAACCTCCAGGGCCTGCGGCTCGTGGCCCTCCATCCTCAAGGTGATCGTGTATGTGCCCTCGGCGATCAGCAGGACCGTCCGGCCGCCGTCGCCGAACTCGATCCCGTCCAGCTCCAGAAACGCCCGCGCCGCTCCCGGCGAGGGCTCCGGGTACTCGATCCGCTCTACACGTGACCCCGTTACCTGGATGGTGCCACCCACCGCCGGCTGTCCGTTAACCCCGCTGGTGACGCGAACGTCCAGGCGATACAGTTGCACCTCGGCCAACGCCTGACCGCCGGCCGTCGTCACGAGCGCGACGAGAAGGAGCAGTGCCCTGTAGTGCCACATGGCGAGTCCTCCGCGAGCAGCAGGCCGGCTTGGCCCCGAACCCGCTGTCGATACGCAAACTGGTACCATTATATTATAAACACCGCAATGGACGGATTCGACCGAAGGGGGACGGAGCCCTCTCTCGGCTAATCCCCGCGGTCGGGCTGGATGGAACGGAAGTAGTCGCGCACCTGACGCTGGTACGGCCGGGGAATGTCCTCGCGGGCCAGCGCCTCCTCAGCCTCCTGGGCGTAGGCCTCGTAGACCTCGAAGTAGGGTGCGGTGGAGGGCTGTCGTTCGGGCGCGGTGCGCACCGGGCTGGTCTGCTCGCGACCCGGGCCCAACTGCCCCCGGACCTTCGTGTCTTCGGTCTGCACATCGATGCGTTCGGGTGCGTGGAGCGCCTTGTAGGCTTCCTCCCACTTGGGGCGTTTGCTCGGGTCCTGCATGTTGGGCTCGCCCGCGTAGGGCGGCATGGCCCCGCCCGCCTGCTTCTCGTCGGTGGTGCCGTGCCCCGCGAACGACCCCGCCTTGCCATCCCGCTGCCCGCCCTTGCCGCCGCCCTGGCCGCTGCCGCCCGGCGCCCCGGAGGCTCCGCTCCCGCCGGCTCCGGCCGCGCTCTGCCCGCCGGACTGCTGTCCCTGGGAGCCCTGACCGGCTCCCGCGCCACTGCTCTGTCACCCGCCGCCCGGCTTCGGGTTCGGGCACGAGTCCCCGTGGGTCGGGCAGTCCTGCCGATCGGCCTGGGCGACCTCCTGTTGGCTCTCCTGGAGCTCCTGGGCCATCTGCTCCAGTGTCTGATTCTCCGCGGCTCCCTGGGCCGCGGCCTCGGCAGCCTTCGCCGCGCGCTCCATCGCCTCCGCCGCGGCGCCGTCCTTGCCCTGCCTCAGAGCCGAGGCGGCTTCGCGCAGGGCCTCCGCCATCTCGCCCATGCCGCCGGCCTCCGCCGCCTCCGCCATGCGGCGCACGTCCTCCGCCAGCCGATCCCGCTCCTCCGGCTTCGGCTTCCCCGCGCGCACCTCCTGGGCCAGCTTCGCGATCTTGCTTGCCATCTCATCCGCGCGCTGCTCGCGGGCGGCCCGCGCGACGTCCTGCATGCCAGGGGTCTCAAACGCCTCGTTCCGCAGCGCCTCCGCCACCCGGCCCATTGCCCCCGCCCCCGACTGCAGCGCCGCCAGCTTCTGCGCTTCCCGCAGCTCCGCCGCCAGCTTGCCGCTCTTCAACAAGGCTTCCTTCTTGCTCAGCTTCGCTCTCTCCAACTCCCGCGCCAGCTTCTCCAGCTTCCGCGCCAGCTCTTCGGGCTTCTGCAGCTGCCTGCCCTGCGCCTGTTCCCGAGCCTTCTGCGCCACCTCGCGCAGCTGCCGGCCCTGCTCCCGCATCTCCTGGCGCACCGCGACCTCCCCGGGCGTGCGCCCCAGCGCGAAGGTCGGCGCGAACCACGCCGCCGCCACCAACGCCGCCGCAAACAGCGACCAGCGCGCGGGGCTGCTCGGGCGGTAGGGGAGCAGCCCCGCGGGCAGCAGGCCCTCGGCGTGCCTCGCGGCATCGGCCACCAGCGCCGGCACCAGCGGCGAGGCCTCCGGCCGGTCCGCGAAGAGCACCGCGTTGCTGAGCCGCTCCTTCAGATCGAGCTTGCGGTCCGCCAGCGCCGCCGCGTCCAGCAGCGACACCCGCCGCGTCAGCCCCCACGCCAGCCCCAGCGCGGCCGATACGCCCACCACAACCCCCATCAGCGGGTATGGGTCCTCCAGCCGATCGAGCTTGTGCGCCGCCAGCAGCGCC
>VGFB01000136.1 GCA_016869015.1 Armatimonadota bacterium | reverse complement strand
TACCCGGACCTCTACGCCAAGCGCTACCGGAACCCCGATCGGCGGCGCATCTACGACGAGTTCCTCGCGCAGACCGCCGAGTACATGCGGCGCAGCGACCTCACCCAGTGCTGGATCATGAACGCGACCCGGCCGCCGGTCATCGCGCGCTACGCCGAGTGCATCCCGTTCCTGGACGCGCTCTTCCCCGACTACGGCCGGCGCATCCCGCCGGGACAGGACGTAACCTACCCGACAGCGCGCAACATGCCCGTGTTCCACGCGGCGACGGGCTGGAAGATGGACGCCACCCGCGAGGAGCGCGTCCAGGACATGGTGGACGACCTCCGCCGCATGACCCCGCTGCAGCGTCCCGCGTTCCTGCACGCCTTCGCGCTCAACTGGTTCGCCGACCTGCCGCTGCTTCAGGAGGTCGTCGAGCGACTCGGGCCCGAGTACGTCGTTGTGCGGCCCGATCACCTCTCCGCGCTGTGGCGCGAGCAGATGGGCCGCCAGCGGGTTCTGGTGCGCCTGCCCCAGATCGCGGCGGGCATCGAAGGCACAGACCTCGCGCTGACCGGCTCCATCCGCAACATGACCGACCGGGCGACCGAGGCGAAGCTGAGCGTCACCGAAGGCCTTGGGAAGGTGAGCCTGAGCCGCGACACCGTCCGGCTCAGACCGGCAGAGGAGTTGCCGTTCACCGTCCGGGGCGAACCGACCGGAGAGCGGGTCGTCCTGACCGCGCGGGGCGACTTCGGCGCGCGGACAGTGGAGGCGCGGCTGACGTGGATCCCGAGGGACGAGGTCCTGGGCGAACTGCCGTCCGCGGCGAGCCTCACCCCGGCCCAGTACCTTGAGGCTGAGACGCTCGCCCATCGCTTCGGTGAGGCCCAACCGGACGCCAAGGCGAGCCATGGAACCGAGTGGGTCGCGCTGAAAGGCACGACAGAGCCGGGGCACATCCTCTTCGGGCCGTACGCGCCGCTTGAACCCGGCCGCTACCTCGCGCTGTTCCGCGCGCGGCGGCTGGGCGAGGGCTCGGGCGTGATGGCGCTCCTGGACACATGCGTGGCTGGCGGCACACCGCAGACCGGAGCTCGCGAGTTGCGCGCCGAGGAGCTTCCGTCGCATGAGTACCGGTGGGTCGCGGTTGAGTTCGAGCATCCCGGCGGGAACTTCGAGACTCGGGTGCAGTGGTCCGGCGCGGCCTCGATGGCCGTGGACGCGGTGGCGGTGTGGAGGCTGACGGATGACCGGTGACCGGAACGACAAGACGCGAGGAGGGAGGCGCAACATGCGCGGGGTTCTCGTGGCGGCACTCCTGGGCACGGCAGCGTGCACCTGTAGGGCTGCGGACCTGGGGGCGCTGCGCCCGTCGGCGGAATGGCTGCGGACGGAGCGACTACGCGGGACGCTGTTCCACCAGCCCAACATCGACCCCATGCCTGCGATGCTGACCCAACCGGCGATCGACGGGCCGGTCGGCGACGCCGTTGCGGTCACGCTGCGCGGCCGCCACTTCCTGCGCCTCCGACGGGACGCGCCGGGCATCTGCAGCGTTCGGCTCAGGCATGTCGACAGCTCTGAGCACTTCCCCCAGGTCAGCTACGCGCTCTACTCCGCGGGCGGCGAGGAGCTGCAGACCGGCCTCGTCGGACGAAAGGGCGTCCGAGCGGTCGAGATCGCTCGCCCCGGGGAGTACGTCCTGCTGCTCAACTCGGGACCGGCCTCGTCGAACGCGGTCGAGGTCACGGTCCGCGACGCCCATTGGGCCATCGACGGCGGCTCTCACCCAGAATACCTCCGCTCGCCGATGCACCATCACTTCCTACGCGATCTGAAGCTCGGCGGCTTCAACTGCGCGATGGTCGATGTCGAGAGCCTGCGGCAGTCCTTCGTCACCGACCGGGGCTTGAGAGCCTGGGCGGCCCTCGTGAAGCAGTGGACCGACTACGCCGCCAAGGTGAAGCTCCGTACGATCATCGCGATCGACCTTGGCGGCACGAGCTACGAGGTGGAGGCCTTCGAGGGCCTGCCGGCCGGCCTCTACACGGAGCCGAAGGAGGACCAGCCCCTCGCTCCGTGCCCGCTGCAGCGCGGCTATTGGGAGGCGCTGGTCCTGCGACGCGGGCGGGAAGCCGCGAAGCTCGCGCAAGACAACCCGTATGTCGTGGGCTACGCCATCGACCCGGAGATGTACCAGTGCTGGAGCTACGGGCACTACATGCTGACCGGGACCTGCTTCTGTGACCACTGCCTCGGCGGCTTCCTGCAGAGCGAGGGCCTCGGCGCGAACGTGCTGCAAGAGAAAACCACCGGCAAGGCGCGATACGACTGGCTGGTGTCCCAGGAGCTGCAGGACGAGTACTTCGGCTGGTGCGCGGAACAGATGACCGAGATCGCCGCGTGGTGTCGGGACGAACTGCACGCCCTCGACCCGGATCTGCTCTGGTGCGTGTATGTGCTGGAGATCGGGAACTGGTTCTGCGAAGGGCTGGCCCGGGGCCTCAGCCGACCCGACCTACCGGTCATCAACTTCTGCGAGCACACCTACTACAGCGTCGGCTACGATCGGGAGTGGCTGGACAAGACCCACCAGCGGTTCCGCGACTGGGGGGCGAACGTGCTGCAGGGCAGCGCGCTGTGGGACCTGCACTTCGCGCCGACGAAGCCGGGGTTCCTCGCCGGGCACGCCTACAACCTCGCCGTCCACGATGAGGGCTGGTGGTACTGGCCGGGGGATCGCCTCTACCGCGACTGGGGCGCGACCCACGCCTACCTGGGCCGACCCGCATACCCCGAGGACTACTGGCAGGCGTGCGCGTGGGCGAACGCCGAGATCGAGACGACGCTGAAGCAGCCGCGGCGAGCCGGCCCGCTGGCAGCGGCGGAGGTTGTACCGTGGAAGGGCAAGATCAGGGGCGGTGACATCGACGGCCCGCCCGAGATCATCCGCACGCAGAACGAGCCGCCGCCGATGATCTGCGTCGCCGCGCCGGGCACGCTGTACTTCCTGGTCCCGGAGCGCGCGGGGGCCTTCTCCCTGACCTGTCAGGCACGCGGGGTCGCGAACGCCGCCCGGGTCACCGTGAGCGACCCCACCGGACAGGCGGCCGGCAGCGTCGCGGGTGAGTTGGACGCCTCCGAGGAGATCCGCGTCGAGGCCGCGAGGCCGGGGCTGTGGTCGGTGGCCGTCGCGGAGGACGGCGTCGCGCCCCTCCGCGGCGTTGGCCTACGCGTCGAAGGCATCCCGGCGCTGTTCGGCGCCTCACCGGGGAGTTGCCTCTCGGTCGCCTCCAAGAAGCCCGGGCTGATCGGCTACTGGTCGCTCGATGAGGGCGAGGGCGTTCGGGCCGCAGACACCTCACAGCCTCCCCCCTGCGACGGCACGGTGAGCCAGGCCCGGTGGACGGAGGGCAGGATCGGCTCGGCTCTGCAGTTCGACGGGCAGCGCGGCGCGGTCACGATGCCCGCGAACTGGGCGTACAACAACCTGAAGGCCTTCAGCCTCGCGGCCTGGGTGCGGCTCGACGCGCTGCCGACGCAAGGCCACGGCGCCACGCTGGTGAACAAGGGTCCGGAATCACCTGTGCAGCACTTCTGGTGGTGGATCGGCTACCCGCCCGACCATTCGCTCATCCTGGAGCTGGGCAATGAGAGTCACCGCTGGGGCAGGAGCCTCGGCAGCGGCCCACAGCCGTGGGAGCCGGGCCGCTGGTACCACCTCGCGACCACGTTCCGCAGCGAAGGCGGGCAGTCCACGGCGGTCTTCTACCGGGATGGGGCCAAGGTCGGCGAGGGGACGCTTGACGAGCCCTTTCACTCAGGGACGTATGACCTGAAGCTCGGCACCTACGGCGGCCTTCATTGGCTCAACGGCGCTCTCGACGAGGTGAGGCTCTGGGACCGCGTCCTGACGGACGAGGAGGTCCGGGCGGAGTACGCCCGGGCCCGGTAGGCCCGCGGGGCTCGCTACAGCGTGATCAGCTCGACTCCCGTCAGGCTCGCTGCCTTCTCGACGCGGGCCAGGCCGTGGCCCTCGGCGATGGCGAGGTGATGCGAGCCTCCCGCCTCCAGGTAGCCGGTCAGGAACGCGTTCAGCGGCAGGCCCGGACGGCACCTGAAGTGCGGCATCACGAAGGCCGGCTGAGTGTAGTCGAGGACCTCCGTCTCGGCGGCGATGAGGCGGAAGGCGCCTCCCGGGCCGACGGTGAGGTTCATCAGCGTGGCGGGTCCGGGCCGGTTTGAGAAGGCCAGCGACGCGGACGGCCCGCCGCACCCGACCCAACCGTCCCGGCGGACGAGCCGGATCGGTCGATCGTCGCGCGCGAGGGCCGGATTCGCCTCCGCGTAGTGCGCGTGGAAGACCGCCCCCCCCTCGAAGTCGATGGTGAACATCTCTGTGAAGCTCGCCTCCCCGAAGAGCAGCCCCGCCAGGTGCACCAGCGCCGCCGACGTGACATCCCCTTCCCCACCGAAGCCGACGCCTTCGGCCATCAGCTTCGCCGCCCCCAGGAAGGGCAGCACGCCCCCGGGGCTCGCCGCCGCGAGCGGGGGGTAGTGCAGCGCGATCGCGCCGAGACCTCGCTCGCGAACGGTCTGCCGCAGGGCCCATTCGGCGCGGCTCGACGCCTCGTGGATCTCCGGCGTCACGTCGTCGGCAATCGCGTAGGCCGCCCGGTCGGCTTCCATGAGTGGCGCGATCTCGGCGGCAGAGGCCTCGGCCATGCGTCGCGAGAGCTCCCCAGGGTCGACCCGATCCACCTCCGGACCGATCTCGGCGAGGAACGTCGTCTCGTCCACGCCGAAGTCCCCCATGCCCGTGAACGGATGCCCCAGCAGCCCAATGCGCAGCGAGCGCAGCTCCCGCACCGCATACGCGGCGCAGCACCAGTCCGTCAGCTCGCGGCGAACAGCCGGGTCGGACAGGTGCCCCGTGACCACCTGGAAGGGCACCTGGCTGCGGTTCAGCACGTTGGCCAGGTCGTGCAGCCCGTGCATCCCGTGGTTCCGCAGCAGTTCATCGTACCCGAAACTACCCCCCACTCCTGCCAGCTCCTGCGTGTTCAGCAGGATGATGGGCACGGCGAGGTCCCGCAGCGCGGAGAGCGCGATGAGGCTGGGCGCGTAGGACAGGCAGACGACCACCACGGCGTCGACGTCCTCCGCAGTGAACCGCCGACATGCCGCCTCGACGCCGGCGCGCGTGTTGGCAATCCCCCCGTAGGTCACGTCCGCGCACTCGCTGAGGAGCGCGACGATCTGCTGCGCAAAGCCCTCCCGATCCGGCCGCAGTTCGGGGTTCGACTGGTCGTACAGCTCCAGCATCAGCGCGAGCAGGCCCACATTCGGGGAGCGTTCGGGTGCCATGGCGGCCTCCTTCGTGAAGGTCGACGTTCCTTTCGGCTCGCGAGGCTCCGTTCCCTGCCGCCATCGCCGAGGCTCTCGGCGGAGGGAAACGTCGACCTCCGGCGGAACGAGCGGCCGACTACGGCTGGTGAGAGGAGCGGAACGTGCAGTTCACCATACTGGGCCGTACCGGCATGACGGTGTCCCGGCTGTGCATGGGCACGATGACCTTTGGGCGTGAGGCCGATGAAGCCACCTCGGCGGCCCTCTTCGCGCGCTGTCGGGAGGCGGGGATCAACTTCTTCGACTGCGCCGACCTGTACGCTCAGGGGCGCAGCGAGGAGATCCTGGGCAACCTCGCCCGCGACTGCCGCGATGACCTGGTTCTCACGACCAAGGTCGGATTCGAGGCCGGGATGGCGCCGCCGAACAACCAGGGCCTGTCGCGGCGACACATCCTGCGCGCCGTCGAGGCGTCGCTGCGACGCCTCGGTACCGACTGGCTGGACATCTACTTCTGCCACCGCTGGGACGCCCTGACCCCCCTGGAGGAGACCCTGCGGGCGATGGACGACCTCGTCCGGCAGGGGAAGGTGCGGTACCTGGGCGTCAGCAACTGGATGGCGTGGCAGATCGCGCGAGCCCTCGGGCAAGCGGAGCAGATGGGGCTCGGGCCGATCCACGTGGTTCAGCCGATGTACAGCCTGGTCAAGCGGACGGTCGAGGTCGAACTGCTGCCGATGGCCCAGGCGGAGGGCCTCGGCATCGTCACCTACAGCCCCCTGGGCGCCGGCCTTCTGACCGGGAAGTACGCCGGCGGGTCGGGGCCGGATGAAGGTCGGCTGAACGTGCACGACATGTACACCCGCCGCTATGCGGCAAACCGCGAGGGGGGCATCGCCGAGCGGTTCGGGGAGTACGCTCGCGGCCAAGGCGCGCACCCGGTGACGCTGGCCGTGGCCTGGGTCAAGGCGCACCCGGCGGTGACCGCGCCGATCATCGGGGCCCGGAGCGTCGAGCAGCTCGAGCCGGCCCTTGCCGCCGCTGACTACGTGATGAGCGCCGAGGAGCGCCAGGCCATCAGCGACCTGACCCCGCCCGTGCCGGTGGCGACGGACCGGGACGAGGAGCGCTAGACGTGGATCTGCAGAACGTGACCCTCGAGGTGAGCCTGAAGCCCTTCAATGACCCGCGGGAGGAGTCCATCCGGGCGGTCGCCCGGCGGATGTACGAGCAGTGGAAGCCCCTCGCGGAGCGCGCCGAGACCGTGTCGGTGAGGCTGTGGGCGGCGGACGGCTCGGAAATTCTGGACTACCGCGGCAACCTGGACGACCCGTTCGAGTGGGCCTGCTGGATCGGCGGGGCGAACCCGCGCTTGCCTCACCCCAACGACCCCGAGGCGGTCGGCCTGCACGCCCGCTGCTACCCGTACACAGAGAGCCCGCGCCGGTTCACCTACGGGGACCTGAGACAGTTGGGCGTCATCCTGAAGGCGGTCGGCCTCGAGGTCACCGGGCGCCCGATCCGGCTCGGGGCGACCTTCGACCCCGGGCCGGAGTTCGCGAAGTCGCCGTTCAAGTACGAGCGGCACAACGAGGTCTGCAGCTCCGGCACGATGGGCAAGTCCAGCTTCGTGTGCTGCTACGAGACGCTGAGCGGCGATGCGGAGCCCTACGCCGGCTTCCCCCAGGGCATCCCCGATGGGACCCCGTTCGGCGTGTTCCTGGGGCGGCAGACGCAGCACTTCCTGACCGACCTCGGCTTCGACTACCTCTGGTTCTCCAACGGATTTGGTTTCGGGCTGGAGACGTGGGCTCTCCGCGGCGCCGTGTTCGACGGGACAAGCTTCTCCGCCGCTCGCTGCGAGGAAGTGCGGGAGAAGATCTTGGGTTTCTGGCGGGCTTTCCGCCGGGAGTGCCCGAACTTCCCCATCGAGACGCGGGGGACCAACTTGAGCACCGGCATGGACCTGTCGTCCGATGCGACCCCGCTCCGGGACATCTACCGAGGCGGGTTCGGCATGGAGCCGCCCCCGAACAGCCCGTGGGCCGCGCTCAACGGCGACTTCGGCCTCGAGCTGGTCGGGTGGATGTCCCACATCGCGGAGCTGCCGGAGGCTTCGTACCCCTTCCGGTTCTACACCCACGACCCCTGGTGGAACAACAGTCCGTGGCTCGATCGCTACGGGCGCGAGCCCCACGACCTCTACCTGCCGCTCTCGGTCGCGCGGCTCGACGAGCGCGCCACGGTGACCCGGCCGACATCCGTCAGCTTCCTCACGGTCGACGACTCCTACGGCGAGATGCCCGACATCGTCCCCCGCGAGGTGATCCCTAATCTTCTGGCCGCCTGGGAGACGGGCCCCGATCAGCCCGGCCCGCTGGTGTGGGTCTACCCCTTCGACGAGTACCACGACTGGACGTACGGGCGCCCCGGCCGCATCGACGAGGTCTTCTTCGGCGACTGGTTCATGCGCGGCGCGGTGAACAACGGCCTGCCGCTGAACTCGGTCATCAGCACGCGGAGCTTCGTGCGGGCCCTGAGCGACCCGGAGCGCTTTGCCGAGTCGATCCTCGTCAGCCCGGTGCCGGAGGCCGGGAGCGGGTGGGAGCGAGGACTTCTCGACTTCCTCGCGGGCGGGGGGCGCGCGCTCCTGTACGGGCCTGTGGCGCGCGCAAGCGAGCCGCTGCTCCAAGCCCTGAACGTGGCACTGGCGGAGCCGCTTTCCGGCGAGTTCAATCTGCAGCTGAGTGTGGAGACCGACCTCCTCCATCCCGGCGCCTTCACGGGGACGCTCCTACACCCCGCGCTCTTCTCGGCGGGGGGAATGGACG
>VGFB01000135.1 GCA_016869015.1 Armatimonadota bacterium | reverse complement strand
CCCAGGGCTCGGCGCGGATGACCTGCGCGGGGTCCGAGGCGATGCTCAGGGGCTCCGGAGGGTGCTGCGCTGCGGCGGGGAGGCCGACGGCCTCCGGGACCCAGAGCTTCCCCGCAACCCCCAGCCCCAGCGCCCCGGCGGCAGGGTCGTCGGAGGCGCGGGCCAAGCCGCCCGCCGGCACGTAGAACAGCAGCCCCTTCGACGCCAGCCCCTCGACGAAGGCGTCGGGGTCCTCAACCTGCTGTCGGTTCAGCCACCAGGCGGCGGCCCCAGGGCCGACCTCGCCGCCGGTACGTGCCACGAACGCCAGGAACCTGCGGGAGGTCTCGCCAACGCCCGCAAGGCCATCGACCACGCGGCCCTCGTCCAGGAGCTCGGTGGCCCGCCGCTCGACCTCGCCCGGCGGCTCGTACGAGCCGGCCGCCAGCAACGAGACCAGACGCTCCTTGTCGGGCTTGCGCATGTCAGGTGCCGTCGTTCGGCCGCTCCGAGCCCCCGTCGCTGGCGACCTTCGGAGCATAGCCGGCTTTGATGAGCGCCTCACGCAGCACGTCGACCCGCCGGTGGTCGACCCACGCGGTGACAGGGGAGAGCTTCGGGCCGATGCACCCTCGCGTGCTCTCCGTGGCCAGTAGCTCCGCGAGGGCCTCAGGCTCCTGGCTGACGAGGAGGGCAGCGTGGCTGTGAATCCGGATCATCCCACTCACCGGTGCACGTCTCGGACACGCGCGAACTGTCAGCTATTCGCGATGCGCCATCCGCCGGCCTTCGTCGAACGAGGGAATTCCGTGCGCTCTTCCCTCACAGGTGCCTACGGAGCGGACATCGAACTCATCGACGCCCTCGCGACAACGCGTTCCTCGGGGAAAGCCAATGCGCACGCGCCCTCTCGGCCGCACCGGCCTCCACGTCTCGGAGATCGTCTTCGGCGGCATCCCGATCCTCCAGCAGGATTACCCCCAGGCGGAGCGGGTCCTGCGCGCGGCCCTGGAGGCCGGCATCAACTGCTTCGATACCGCCCGCGGCTACGGAGACAGCGAGGCGAAGATGGGGCGGGCTCTCGCGGCCGATGAGTGCTTCATCATGAGCAAGGCCCACACAACCGACGGGGCCAGGATCCTCACCGACCTGGAGCAGACGCTGGCGAACCTGAACCGCGACCACGTGGACGTCTACGCGATGCACCAGGTTGGCTCCGCCGAGCAGCTGGCCGAGTGCCTGGGGCCCGGCGGCGCCCTGGAGGCGTTGCGCAAAGCCAAGGCCGACGGCAAGGCCCGCGCCATCGGGATCACCGGTCATCACCGGCCGACGCTCATCGCGGCGGTAGAGCAGGCCGGGGACGAGATCGACAGCGTCATGCTGCTGCTCAACCCGCTGGAGCTGGACGCCCTGGACCGGCTGGTCCCGTTGTGCAACGAGCGCGGCGTCGGTCTGGTGGCGATGAAGGCCGCCGGGGCGGGTGTCTGGGACTCGGCGCAGGTTCTCGTCTCGACGAAGTGGTGCCTCAACCAGCCGATCACCTGCGCCAACATCGGCTTCGCGACGGTGGACGAGGTGCAGGCGGCGGCACGGATCGGCCGCGAGGACCTGACGCTCACCGACGAGGACGAGGCGACCCTGCAGCGTCTCCGCGACCAGTACGAGCTCAGCTACTGCCGCCGCTGCGGGGAATGCGCCCCCTGCCCGAAGGGGATCAACATCGTCGGCACGCTGGTGGGGGAGTCGATGGTGAAGCGCCTCGGCTGGGCGCAGCTTGGGCAGCGCAACTTCCTGGAGAACGCCCGCAAGGCCCGCGACTGCGATGAGTGCGGCCTGTGCGTCGAGCGCTGTCCGTGGGCCCTCAACGTGCCCGCCCTCCTCCCCGACGCCTTGCGCCGGATCGAGGCAATGGCGTAGGCCTCGGGCGCTCCGGCCACGCGGCATCCACCATGCTCCTTCACCCACACTTCCTCTGGGGTTTGCTCGGCGCGGCGGTGCCCGTGCTGATTCACCTGTTGGCGCGGCGGAGGGCGCGGCGCGTCCGGTTCCCGTCGCTGCGGCTGCTGCGGGCGGCGGAGCGGAAGCGGCGCACCCTCGCGCGGTTGCACCAGCCCCTCTCGCTGCTGCTGCGGGTGCTGGCGGTGTGTCTGATCGCCGTGGGGCTGGCCGGCCCGGTGGCGCAGCACGCTCCGGCATGGCTGCCGCTCCCGCGCGCTCAGGCGGTCGCCATCCTCCTCGACGACACGCTGAGCATGACCTCGCCCGTCGCGGGCGGCACGCTGTTTGAGGGGGCGCGGTCCGGCGCCGAAGGGTGCCTTGCGGGACTCGGCCCCAACGATCGGGTGGCGCTGATCCGCCTCTCTGCCCCGGACGAGGCCGGCTGGGTGCGCCTCAGGGAGGCGCGGCAGCGGCTGGAGGCGATGCAGCCCACCGCCTCGGCAGCGGGGATCGCTCCGTCGCTATGGCGGGCGCAGGAGCTGTTCGCGGAGATCCGTGCCCCCAATCGCGCGGTACTGATCGTCACCGATCTGCAGGCCGGCGCGTGGGAGAACCCCGCGCCGACGACCGCCGGCCTGGACGCTGAGCGCGTGGTTGTGTGCGATGTCGGCGACCGGACCGCGGGCAATGTCGCGGTGACCGATCTCGCGCCCGTGACCCCGGACGAGATCGTCGGCCGCCCAGTCCGATTGCAGGCGACCGCGACGGCGTCCTCGGCCGACGGCAGGCGAGGCAGGCCCCGCCAGGTCGTGCTCCAGCTTCAAGCCGACGGCCGCCCCCTCGCGGCTTCGGAGCAAGGGTTGCGCGAGGGGGCCCCGGGGGTCGCCCAGCTGAGCTTCGTCCCCTCGAGGGCCGAGGATGTGGTGGTCTCGGCCGGGATTGCGGGCGGTCCGCTTGGGCTGAGCCTCGATGACATCCGCTACCGCACGGCGCGCGTGCGCCCGCCGCTGCGGATCGTGGTGGCGGCGACCGGCGAGGACGGACGGTACGTGTCGACCGCCCTGAACCCCTTCGGCACGGCGGACAGGACCGGCGCGCGCGTGCGTCTCGTCGATCCCGCCGATCTGGGCGAGGAGGTGGCGTCGGGCGGGCTGGACCTGGTCATCCTGGCCAACTGCCCGGCACTGGATGGCTCGGCGGAGCAGGCGTTGGCCATGCAGATCAGCGTGGGCGGCGGCGTGCTGGTGTTCCTGGGCGACGGGGCGGACGCGCGGTACCTGGCCGAGGAGCTCATCCCCCGGGCGGTTGGGGACCGGTCGCTCCGGGTCGGCGTTCCGCTGAAGGCGTCGGCGGGCGAGGCCTTGGCCCTCACGGAGATCGACACCACCCGCCGCCCCCTGAGCGTCTTCGCGAACCCCCGCGCCGGGGACCTGGGCGCGCTGCGCTTCACCCGGGCCCGCGGTCTGCAGGTCGGCCCACAGGCGCGCGTGCTTGCGAGCTTCGATAACGGCGCGCCTGCGCTGGTCGAGTGGAGTGGCGGGAAGGGTCGGCTGGTCCTGTTCAACACTTCAGCCGACGAGTCGTGGGGCAGGCACATTCGGGCGGCGGCGTACGTGCCGCTGCTGCACCGTCTCGCAGCCCATCTTGCGCGACCGGCGCGTCCCTCTATCCCGGACGTGCTGGTGGGCGAGAGGCCGGTGATCCGGGACGCCGAGCCGCCACGGGAGGTTACCTGGACCCCTCCGGACGGGGAACCAGAGACGGTCCTGGTGGAGGATGGAGCGCTGCCGGGGGTGAAGGTGCCCGGAGCGTACCGGGTGGAGTGGGGAGGGCGAGCCCTCGCCTTCGCCGTCAACGCCGACCCGCGGGAGTCGGACCTGACGCGGACGACCGAGGCGGAGATCCGGGCGGCGTTGGCCCCGGGGCCGGTGACCTTCGTCGACGCGGACGGTGCCGGGCGGCTGGCAGCAGGACTCCCGGAGCGCGCCGATCTGTCAACGCCGCTGCTGTTGCTCGCCGCGGCGCTGCTACTGTTCGAGTCGGTCTTCTCAATCGTCCGGCGCGGGCCGGAAGGGGAGTCTACCGCTTCGCACCCCGTCTAGCGCGCTGCCCACACCCATGGATGCTCCGCTGCCCACAACCTACGTGCGAGTCAGCCGGCCGGCGCTGGGGCGCAACCTCGCTGCCGTGCGGGCGGCGCTGGCCCCTGGGGTGCGGCTCTGTGCCGTCGTGAAGGCGAACGCATATGGCCACGGTCTGGTGGAGACGGCGCGCCTGTTCGTTGAGGGAGGGGCGGACCTCCTGGGGGTAGCCTCCCTCGATGAGGCGCTGGAGTTGCGGCGCGCCGGCCTGGAGACCCCCATACTCGTCTTCCACCCTCTCACCGACAGTGAGCTTCGGGCGGCGGTGGAGCAGCGTCTCATCGTGACCCTCACCCACCCGGAGAGGGCTGAGCGACTGGCCCGCGTCGCTGGAGGCGGGGGCCTCGACTATCAGCTCGAGATCGACGTGGGACTCGGCCGCTCGGGCTGCCGCGACGACCCCCTCACCTTCCTGGAGCGGGCTCGAAAGACCCTGGGCCATGCTGCGTCGGGAGTCTGGGCGCACCTTGGCCCGGGCATGGCTCCCGTGTCGGTGCCCAGCCCGCCGCGGACGTGGTCCGAGGCGAAGGACGTGCCCTCGCGGCTGGGCCACCTGGCGGCCCTGCGGGAACGCCTGCGTGCAGAGGAGGAGGCGCCCGCCTTCCATGTCGCCGCCTCCGCAGCGTTGTGCGACTGCCCCGCGCTGCAGTGGGACATGGTACGGGTCGGCTCGCTGCTCTACGGAGTGCGGCCACCCGGCGTGAAACGAGAGCCCTTCGCGCTGGAGAGCGCGCTGGAGTTGCGCACCCGGATTGTGGACGTTCGGCCGGCTCCCCGCGGCGCGCCGGTGGGCTACGGCGCGGAGTTCCGCCCCGCCTTCGACACGCTCCTGGCGGTGCTCCCCGTCGGGCTGTACCACGGGGTAGGTGTGATTCCCGAGTCGACCGTGTCCGTCGCCACCGGCGCGAGGCGCTGGTTGGCGCGTTGGCGGGGCGCGCGCGGAGGGGTGTTCCGCCCCACGCTGGTGCGGATCGGCGACGAGCACGCCCCGATCGTCGGGCGGATCTCGCTCAATGAGTGCACGGTCGACCTTGGTGGCCTCAGACCATGCCCCGTTGGGACCGAGGTCGCCGTGCCCGTCCGGATGACGACGCTGAACCCCGCCATCCCGCGGGTGCATGTCGACGGCGGCCCGTAGCGGGTGGAGCCCGCCCGAAGGCAGGCGAGGATCTGTCGTGAAGGCGCTCTGCATGGTCCGGATCGGCCTGGGCATTCTGCGGCCCGACCTCGACCCGACGACCCTCTACCTGACGGTCGAGGATGCGAAGGGCACTTACACGATTCCCTACATCCAGTCCGATCGAACTCTGCGGGTCGAGGTCGACTTCCTCGACCCGCGGGTCGAGCAGGCTCGGGTGGCCGTGTCGCCCGCGGGCTTCCCGTTGCGGATCGCGCGGGCGACCCGTGAACGGCCGGTCATCGAGTTCGAGGGGCTCGCCTGCGGGGAGTACAACGCGCGCATTGTCTACACGTGCGCCGGGGAAGCTGAGCCCGTTCGCGAGCGCTACGAGCGGATCGGCATCGGCACCGTCATCGGCGCGATTGGTGACAGCATCACCGAAGGGTACTACGGCTACGGGTTCCAGCGAGGTGAGGACCTCGCAGCGGCGGACTTCCCGGCGGAAGCCGTCTCCCGCGACGGCCGGAACTTCCCCCAGTTCTCCCCGACGACGGCCTGGCATCTGCCGGAGGTGAACTGCTTCCAGAGCTGGATGACCCATCTCAACGACCGGCTGACCGACGCGTGGCGCCGGCCAGTGTTCATTGCGAACGAGGGCTGGGGCGGCTACACGACGGAGGCCTACCTGGCCCTGATGCGGACCGACGCGAACTGGCAGGCGCGGATGCGGCGGCTGAGGCCCACGGTCTGGCTGATCCACCTGGGCGTGAACGACGAGCGGGCCCAGGCGCCGCCCGAAGTCTTCGCCGCGAATCTGACCGCGATCGTGGACGTGCTGACGAGCGAGTACGGAGCGGCGGCGGAACGCATCCTCGTTGCGAAGCCGTGTTACGACTACGCGGAGGGTGCCGAGTCGATCCTGCGGAGCTACTGTGGCGAGATCGATCGGCTGGTCGCGGAGCGGGGCCTGTCGGCGGGACCGGACTTCTTCCGGGCGTACTCCACCGACCGGGCGCGCTGGTACGGAGCAGACCCGGTGCACCCGAACACCGAGGGCATGGCGCGGATGGCGGAGCTGTGGAGCGAGGCGCTCGTGCGCGCCATCCCCCAGGGATAGGAGCATGACCGGCAAGGAACGCATTCTGAAGGCGCTGCGCTTCGAGGAGCCCGACCGGCCTCCCCACTTCGAGGTCATGTTCGAGTTGGAGCGCGAGGCCTTCGGGCTGCAGTTCCCGGACCGGAGCAGTTGGGGCGGCCTGTCGCCAGGCGAGAAGGAGCGGGCGGTCGGCCTGTGCATGACCATCTACGAGCGAATTGTCGAGCGGTTCGGGTGGGACGGCCTGTGCGTCTTCTGGCCCTGGAGCGATCCGGACGGCATCGTGGCGGCGAAGCGGGCCTTCGGCGAAGACCTGCTGATCGGCGCGCCGGTGGGACACAGCGTCTGGGCGATTGAGTCCGTCGACGACTGGATGCAGTTCGCGGCCGATCTCGTTGAGCGGCCCCAGGAGATCCACGCCGAAGCCGAGCGCCGCTGCGCGCGCGCCCTGGCGAAGATCGAGGCCCTTCTCGACGCCGGAGCGGACTTCATCTTCCTCGCCAACGATGTGGCGTTCAACAGCGGCCCCTTCATCCAACCGCGCCAGTTCGCGGAGTTCGTGACCCCGTACCTCGCGCGTCAGGTCGCCCGCATCCGCGAGCGCGGCGGCATCGCCTTCGTGCACAGCGACGGGAACCTCATGCCGATCCTGGAGGACCTCCTCAGCGCGAATCCCCACGTCCTGCACTCCATCGACCCGATGGCGGGCATGGACATCGCCGAGGTCAAGCGCCTGACGCACGGGCGTGTCGCCCTGATGGGCAACGTGCAGTGCAGCCTCCTGCAGGACGGTCCGGCCGAGGCGATCCGCGAGTCGGCGCTCTACTGCCTGCGGCACGCCTCGCCGGGCGGAGGCTACATCTTCTCGACCTCGAATACCATCTTCCCCGGCATGCCGCTGGGCAACTACGAGACGATGCTGGGGACGTTGCGGGCGTTCTGGCGTTGAGGTCGACTTGGTCGCCTGCCGGTTGTGCCGGACCCTCCGCGTGCGCTATAATCGCCTCTGCTTGGTGAGCGTGCTGGAAAGGGGGCAAGGGAGATGTCACGGGGCACCGTCGCGAAGGTGTCGGCGGAACCAACCGTCCTGGAGGAACGCCAGCTGATCGGTCGGTTCGTGAGTCCGGGCTCTGTAGCGGAGACCCGCGCCGAACTGCGACAGGGCAATCGGGCACACGCTCTGCCGCCCGCCGCGGCCCCCACTCCCGCGGCCTCCGGCGATTGGGTCGTGGTGCGTGCCCTCTGTCGGGTCCGAAGACATGAGGACCGGGAGGACGACATCCTGAAGGTGTGCGAGGTTCTCCAACTCGAGCCCTTCGACTCCACTCCCTTGGTTGTTCGGCAGGTGGAGTCCGGAGGCGCCACACTGCGCTTCCTGACGCCCATCGAGGTGGAGCCGCGGCCGGTCCATGACATGTACGCACTCGACTTCCCGCCGCTGGACATCATGGCCTCAGGCGAGACGCGCGCTGAGGCGGAGGCTGCATTCCTGGACGAACTCGCGTGGCTCTGGGAGACGTACGCACAGGCCGACGCGACCACTCTGGCCGAGGACGCAGCGGAGCTGCGGGCGACGCTTCCAGGGATGGTGCAGAAGGGGGCCTCGTAGTGGCGTCGCGGCGCAGCACAGCAATCAAGGCCGCACTTGTGAAGAAGGGCTTTCGCCTCGAGGAGAGGGACCACCACTACTTGGTCCTCTACGTCGAGGGAAGGAGAACGACGATCCGCACCAAGGTCAGTCACAGCAAGAGCGACTACGGCAGCCCTCTGCTCTCCCGCATGAAGGACCAAGACCAGCTCTCCACCGTGCGCGAACTCCTGGACCTCATCGATTGCCCCATGGACGGCAGCGCCTACGTTCGGCGGTTGCGGCAACGAGGGATGCTGCCGGG
>VGFB01000134.1 GCA_016869015.1 Armatimonadota bacterium | reverse complement strand
CTGGCGCCATTGGTGGAGCAACACAACTCTCAGCCGGAGGCCGCGCCCATTCTGCGGCTCGCCACGCCGCGGGACTACGAGGCCGTTGCCTCACCGGCCGAGGACGGCCCCGTGGTTCGCGGCGAGTTGAACCCGGTCTTCCAGGGCATCTACAGCAGCCGCATCGAGCTGAAGCAGATCACCCGAGAGCTGGAGCGCCTTCTCACGACCGCTGAGAAGCTCGGGGTGCTGCTGCAGGCCCTCGGCGAGCCGACGACCGAGGAACGCGTGTGGGAGGCCTGGGAGCGGATGCTCTTCAACCAGGCGCACGACCTCATGTCGGGCGTGATGACGGACGGCGTCTACGAGGACACGCTCCACAGCTTCGACTGCGCGCGCCGCGTCGCCGAGGAGGAGGTCGAAGCGCGGCTGCGCCGGTACGTCGCGGCCATCAACACCCACGGCCAAGGGCTCGCGCTCATCGTGTTCAACAGCCTCGGCTGGGCGCGCAGCGATCTGGTCACGGCGAAGGTCGGCTTCTCCGAGGCGGACGTGCGGGGCGTGCGCGTCGTCGATCCCGACGGGCAGGTCGTGCCTGCGCAGCTCGTTGCCTCGGAGCGGAGCGGCGATGGCGCGCTCATCGAAGCGGAGGTGGCCTTCGTGGCGCGGGACGTGCCTGCACTGGGGCACTGCGTCTACCGCGTCGTCCCGCTCCACGACGCCGAGTCCGGCGATCCGTTGACGCCGCCCGACGGGGTCTTGGAGAACGGGCTCCTGCGTGTGCAGGTCGCCCCCCTTACCGGCGCGATCACGGGCCTGACCGTCAAGGACGGCGGCTGGCAAGCCCTGCGCGCTCCCGGCAATGTCGTGGTGCAGGAAGAGGACCACGGGGATCTGTGGGAGCCGTACAAGCCGCTCGACGGCGGCAGCCGTATTGCGATGCAGGAGCCGCATCCGGTTCCGCCGCGGGGCGAGGCGGTCTACAGCGATGAGCAGACGGGCGAGCCGGGGCGCACAGTACGCGGCCCGGTCCTGTCCGAGATCACCGTGAGCCACCCCTTCGGAGAGCGCGGGCACTTCACCACCCGCGTGCGCCTGGTGGCCGGACTCCGTCGCGTCGAGGTTCGCACGCGGCTGCTCAACCACGATGAGTTCGTGCGGTACCGCGCGCTCTTCCCGGCCTCCGTCGAGGGAGGGCGGAGTGTCCACGAGATCCCCTTCGGCGCTCTCGAGCGGCCGAACGGCATCGAGTTCCCCGCGCAGAACTGGATCGACCACAGCGACGGACACCGGGGCCTCGCGCTGCTGAACCGGGGCCTGCCGGGCCACGCCGTCCACGACGGCACGCTGCTGCTCTCCCTCCTGCGCTGCACGCGGATCGTGGCCTACGGCTTCGGGGGCGGGTACGGACCGGGGATGTCCTCGGACTCGGGACTGCAGCTCGGGAGAGACCTGGCCCTCGAGTATGCCCTCGTGCCGCACGCGGGCGACTGGCGTGCGGCAGGCCTCTACCGCGACGGGCTGGAGTTCAACCACCCGTTGATCGCGGTGAAGGCCGGATCGCACGACGGCCCGCTGCCCGGTCGTTGGGGCCTCCTCCATGTCTCGCCCGGCAACGTGGTGCTCTCCGCGCTCAAGCCCTCGCGCGACGGGACGGCGGTTGTCCGCCTCTACGAGGCCGCCGGTCAGCCGACCCCGAACGTGCGCGTCCGGCTGCCGGCTGGGGTGTCGCGGGTCGAGGAGGTGGACCTCCTGGAGGACCCGGTCTCGCCGCTCCCCGTTGCGGAGGGCTGTGTTGAGCTGGGCTTGGGCGCCTTTCAGATCAAGACGCTGCGCTTTGCTTCAGCGGGAGTCGCTCATGCGGTTTGAGCTCGACATCGACTACCCGGTTGAGAAGATGGAGGAGAGCCGCCGTCGGCTGGAGGCCTCGGCGAGCTTCGGCTATGCCGACCGCGTGCCGGTGGGCTTCTGTCTGGTCCCGCGCTACTTCACACCGATCTTCGGGATCCCCTACTCGGCGATCTTCCAGAGCGCCGACGAGCACTTCCACTGGCAGCTCCAGTTCCTGAAGTACCGCATCGAGCGCATCCCCGAGGACATTGTCTGCGTCGGGCCGGCGGTCTCGGTCGCGCCCTACTTCGACAACGTGCTGGACTCGGCGGCCTTCGGCGCGGAGGTCGTCTGGCCCGAGAATGAGACGCTGCACAGCCGCCCCGCCATCCACACCGTCGAGGCGATGAACCGCTACGAGCCTCCCGTGCCGGGGACCGGCCTGTGGGGGCAGGCGATCGAGTGGTGGCTCCGGATGCGCGAGCTCGCCGGGGAGACGAAACTCACCTTCGGCGCGGTCGAGGGGCGTGTGGACGTGGGGGTGCTGGGCATCAGCGGCCTCAGCCCGCACATGATCGCCATTGACCTGGTCGGCGGCGCCTTCTACTGGTGGCAGCTTGAGTACCCGCGCGAGTGCCACGTCTTTCTGAGCAAGATCACGGACGCCCTGATCGCGGCGCAGCGGCACTTCATGACGGTCGACCCGCGCCCCCGAGGCGGCTTCGGGCTCGCCGATGACACCGCCCAGGCCATGTCGGCGGAGCAGTTCCGCGAGTTCTGCGTGCCCTACACGGGGAAGCTCTTCGACACGTTCGGCGCCGGGCTGCCCGCCGGCCGCGGCCTGCACATGTGCGGGCAGAGCACGCACCTGCATCAGAGCCTGGTCGAGGACCTGCGCATCAGCAGTTTCGACATCTTCGGCTACCTGGTGGAGCCGGAGATCGCGGCGGCGAACCTGGGCGGTCGCATGCACCTGTGGGGCAACCTCGACCCGATGCTGATGCTCACCGGCACGCGCGAGCAGGTGAAGAGCGCGGCCTTTCGGGCGCTGGCGGCTCTGGCCCCCTGCGGAGGTTACCGCCTCGGCGACGGCGCCAATGTCTGTCCGGGCACACCCCTGGAGAACCTCGCCGCCCTCACCGAGGCCGCGGAGGAGTACGGTCTCCCGCGCCCGCACGACGGCGCATCCCCCCAATGAGTGGGACGGAGGCGTTTTCTGAGCTGGCCCCAGAATGCCTCCGTCCCATTCACTGAGGCGCGGAGGAGAAGGCCTCCGTCCCGTCTTTCCAGGGCGTGCGGGCGTCCCAGTCGCGGATGAGAGTCTCCAGCTCGAGACGGGCGAGGGCCTGCTCGTCGGTTCCGGCGAGGTTCCGCAGCTGGTACGGGTCCTCGAGCATGTCGAAGAACTGGTGGGCAGCCGGCCCAAGCTCGCCCGTCTCGCGCTGTCGCCGCAGGAAGCACATGTGCTCGGGCGTGCGGATGGCAACGCTGTTGCCGATCTCGATGAACGCCTCGGCGCGGATTGCCGCCGCCTCGCCCCGCAGCAGCGGGCTCAGGTTGCGCCCCGACATGTGCGAGGGAGTCTGACCCCCGACCTGGTCCAGTAGCGTCGGCCCGATGTCTACCAGACTCGCCACAGTGCCCTCGACCGCTCGCGGGCCGATCCCCGCCGGGTGTCGCACGATCAGCGGGATGCGGATCGACTCCTCGGTGGGCCCGCCCTTCTGCACCAGCCCCAGGCTCCCCAGGTTGTCGCCGTGGTCGGAGGTGAACACGACGATCGTGTTCTCAGCGAGGCCCGTCCGGTCCAGCGCCCCGAGCATCCGCCCCACCGCGGCGTCCATCCAGGTCGTCATGCCGTAGTACTCCGCGATGAGCGCCCGCAAGTCGTACCCTTCGGGCAGCTGCTCCGTGTGGGGCAGGTGCAGGTTGTAGTGCCGGAAGTCCCAGCGGTAGACTCTGAACCAGTGATCCTGCTGGTCCAGCGGGCGGCTCAGGTCCACGTTCGGCCGTAGCGGCACCTCCTCCGGCGCGTACATCGTCCGGTACTCCTCAGGCGCGTCGGCCACCGGACAGTGCGGCGGCGAGATGCTGTAGTACAGAAAGAAGGGCCCGGCTGCCTGCGCGCGCTGGTGCAGGTACTGCTCCACGCGCTCGGCCTCGAAGTCGACGCTCCACTGGGGCGGCACGAACTCGGGCCCGCCGTCCTCCGTGAAGCTCTGCCCGCTATGGCAGTGGTGCACCCGGGGAATCAGGTACCGATCGAAGCCGATGTCGTTCGGCCACGAGTGGAGGTGCCACTTCCCGATGACGGTGTTGTGATAGCCCAGCTCGCGCAGGCACTCCGGCAGCGTCCGGTCCGGAAGGTGCGGCCGCCCGTAGTCGGGGTACTCGGGCATGTTGCAGTCGCCCGGCCGCGAGGGGAAGACCACGTTGCCGACGCCGCCGGTGCAGGTGCGGTTGAATTCGCCGCTGAGCAGCACGGAGCGGGCCGCCATGCAGACGGGGAAGTTGGTGACCGCCAGTTCGAAGCGCGCGCCCTCCCTCGCCAGCCGGTCGACGTGCGGGGTGCGGATCACCGGATTGCCGTAGCAGCCGGTCTCAAACGCGCGCAGCTGGTCGCAGATGCAGACAATGATGTTCGGTCGGTCGGCCATCAGGCGTCTCCGGGAGGGCCCATCGGGTGTTGGGGCGCAACGCGTTTGTGCATTCCGGGGCGGACGCCGTCTTCCCTGCCCCGAAGGCCTCGCACCACGCCCCGGCGAATCAACCTGCGACGGGAGGTGCAGCATGAAGGTCCTGGTCATCGGCGGAACGGGTCACATCGGCAGCTACCTCGTCCCGCGACTGGTGCAGGGCGGCCACGCGGTACAGGTCGTCGCGCGCAACCCCGCGCCCCAGTACACCGACCCTCGGCTCGCCTGGGGCGCGGTGGAGTGGATCGTCGCGGATCGAGCGGCGGAGGAGCGGGACGGCACATGGCGGGCGCGGATGGACGCGCTCGAGGCGGATGCGGTGATCGACCTGATCTGCTACACGGTCGAGCAGAACCGCACGCTGGTCGAAGCCTTCGCGGGCCGCGTCCAGCACTTCATCCACTGCGGGACGATCTGGTCCTACGGTCCGCCCGCACGCACGCCGTACGCCGAGAGCGACCCGCGCCGGCCGATCTCGGAGTACGGCCGACAGAAGGCCCTCATCGAGGCGGACCTCCTCCACCGGTATCGCACAAGCGGCTTCCCGGCGACCATCATTCACCCCGGGCACATCTCGGGTCGGAAGTGGCTGCCGATCGACCCGCAGGGCACGCGCAACGGGGTCGGCGTCTACGAGAAGCTGGCGCGCGGCGAGACGGTCCACCTGCCGGGCGACGGGCTCGCGACGCTGCACCACGTCCACGCCGATGACCTCGCGCAGCTCTTCGAGTCGGCGCTGATCCGGCGGAACGCGTCGCTGGGCGAGGCGTTCAGCGGCGTCGCGCCCTTCGCCATGTCGCTGCTCGCCTGCAGCCACTTCGTGGCCGGGCTGTTCGGACGCGAGCCGAACCTCTGCTTCGCCACCGACGAGGAGATGGCCGAGGTCCTCGGCAGTGCCTGGGCGACCACGCAGGATCACCGCGCGCACTCGCCGTGCTGCAGCATCGAGAAGGCGCAGCGGCTCCTGGGCTACGCGCCGCGGTTCACGACGGAGCAGATCTACGTGGAGAGCCTGGAGTACCTGCTGGAGACGGGGCAACTGGTCCTGTAGGCGTGAGGGCCGGAGGCGGTTCAGCCCTCGACCGCGACGACCCCTTCGGCCAACTCGCCCAGCTCGCGGCCGCCGTAGCGCAGCGTGAAGCCGACGACGACGCGACCGGGCGCCATCCGTTCGGGCACTCGGGCGACGAACCGCATGCTGCCCGCGCCCCCGGGCCGGATGCGGAGGCTCGTCCGGTCGGCTCCCGACTCCCACCCCTCCGGCGCCCGCAGTCTCACCGCCGCGGTCCGCGAACCGCTCGAGTAGTTTCGCACATGCACGGTCCACTCCACGGCCTCCCCCGGCCGCGCGCGCTGGAAGTAGGGGTCGCAGCGAACCCACTGGGGATCGAGGCCATAGTTTGGATCCTCCCAGGCCAGTAGCTGCGCGAGGAGCTCCCGCCGCTGCGCCAAGGTCTCCCGCATCTCTTGCACCTCGGCCGCCGTGAACGCGAAGGCTCCCTCGACATGCGGGTTGACCAGCAGGCAGTCGGGGCCGAGCTCCTCCAGCAGCGCGAGGCACGCGTCGTGCCCGAGGCCGGGCCCCAGGAGGTTCCGGTTCTGCAGGCAGTAGTCGTCGATGCCCCCGGGCCCCAACGAGTCCCCCACGAACAGCACGCGCTCCTTCCCCACCTCGACCAGGAGCGCCGCGTCCAGCAGCGTCTGCCCGGGGAAGGAGTACGCGGTCAGCCGCGCGCCCCGCCACTCCCAGCTCTCCCTATCCCCCGTCACGCGGTCCACTGCGATGGGCTCTGGTTCGAGGCAGGGCATCCGGTACGCGTCCGGACGCCGCAGGATGTCGGCCATCGTCTCATGGGCGATCACCGGGCAGCCCTGCGCAGCCCGCAGCGCGTTCACGGCGCCCACGTGATCGTCGTGGTAGTGGGTGATCCACAGGCCCTCTACGCGCCCCAACTCCCCGCGCTGTTGCCCAGCCTGGATCCGCTGGGGCGTATCTCCCCACGCATCCATCAGCAGGGCTGCGCCGGTCTCCGCCACGATGGCTCGCGTGGTGTTCCCCGGCTCGCGCACCCACTTCGGCAGCGGCCGCAGCCGCCTGGCCAGCGGCGCAACGTCGGCCGGCCACTCCGGCCTGGCGCCCGCGAAGTACCACCGCGCCGCGCTGATGCTGCAGTAGTTGGCCAGGCAGGCCTCGAGGTTGCGGCGCAGAGCATCGACGGCTTGCAGGGGCTCCTCGATGACGTCTCCGTGGCTGGGGATCAGGCGCGCAGGCCCCTCACCGAGGAGGCCCTCCAGGGACCGCAGCACGTCCTCCGCCCGATCCCCGAACCCGTGGTACTCCATCATCAGCCCGCCATCGGGCAGTGGCCGCCGGCCCTGGAGGCTGTAGAACTCCCACAGCTTCCCGGGTCCGCTCATCAGGTCGCCGATGAAGGTGCTCGTCTCGCCATCGATCTCCACGAGGTAGCTCATCCCGCCCGCCGTCGGGCCGGGCGTTGCGAGCGCCCGGACTCGTAGACCGCGCCACTCGATGACCTCGCCGTCCGTCAGCCCTCGCGCGACAGGCACCGACTCCCGCAGCGTGCGAGGCGAGGGGTGGAAGTTGTAGCCGTGGACACGGTAGAGCGCGTCATCCCCCCAGAAGGCCTCCGCCCTCTCAAAGAGGTCGCGCTCAGCCTCCGGAACGGCCACCTTCGCGCCCGCCGCCGCCAGATCCGCCAGTCCCTCCGCCGCGGAGCGATGGTGGTGCGTTACCAGCACCCACTCGACATCGGGGGCCTCAACCCCCGCCCGCGCCAGCGCTTCCGGACCGGCGCTGTTGATGAGCAGCACCCGGCCCTCGCGCCGGAAGGCTCCAACGTTCCGCGGACCATCGCGCACGACTATGAGGCGCCTCCCGGCGGAGTTACGAGTTGCGCGTTGCGCGTTGCGAGTTGACGGCGACGGCAGGGCGGCGGCCGCAG
Organism: Armatimonadota bacterium; assembly: GCA_016869015.1. Lineage (GTDB taxonomy): Bacteria > Armatimonadota > Zipacnadia > Zipacnadales > VGFC01 > VGFC01. Next base: position 763 of record VGFB01000134.1, on the reverse strand, counting down.
CTCCCATGAACGTCCACCACAGGGCGACGGTCCTCATGGGCGGGTCAGGCGGTAACCTCGAGTTCGCCGCTCACGCACTCGCTCGCCGCGCCACCGGGGATCGGCTGTCCGCCGCCGACCGACAGGATGAAGCGGCCGGGCTCGACCATTGCCGCTCCATCGTCCGCGTAGCAGACGAGTTGGCCGGGCTGGAGCGTGAAGACGACTCGCTCCGTTGCGCCCGGTTCAAGGGTGATGCGCCGGAAGCCCTGGAGCTGCCGGAGCGGCACGGGCACCGAGGCCTCCGGGTCGGTCACGTAGAGCTGCACGACCTCGTCGCCGGCGACCTCACCCACGTTGGCCACCTCCACGGAGACCTCGGCCTCGCCCTCGGGCTCGATGGCGCCGGGCGTGATGCGGAGGTCGCGGTACTCGAACCGCGTGTAGCTTAGCCCGAAGCCGAAGGGGTACAGCGGGGTGCCTCGGAAGAAGCGGTAGGTGCGGCCCTCCATGTCGTAGCTCTCGAAGGGCGGGAGGTCGTCCGCGGAGGCGTAGACCGTCACCGGCAGGCGCCCGGCCGGGCCGGCATCGCCGAAGAGGACCTCCGCGAGAGCAGTGCCCGCCTCCTCGCCGCCATACCAGGCCATGAGGACTGCATCCACATGCTCGGCGGCCCACGGCACGGCGACGGCGCTCCCGCTCTGCAGCACCAGGATGGTCGGCTTCCCGACCGCGACGACCTCGCGTAGGAGCCGCTCTTGCGCCGCCGGCAGACCGAGGTCCA
>VGFB01000133.1 GCA_016869015.1 Armatimonadota bacterium | reverse complement strand
GAGACCGGGAAGATCACCGAGGAGGTCTTCCGGAAGGTCGCCCGCGAGAATGCGGTCAAGCTGTTCGGGTTGGAGTAGACGGCGTCGCGGGCCTCACCCCCTTCCCCCTCTCCTGAAGGGAGAGGGGGCCACGACGACAAGGAGTGACGTCATGGGTCTGGCGTGGGTCGGCATGGCGGCGGCACTCGGCACCGTCGGAGCCGCGGGATCCGGGCAGCGCCCCGTCGTGGGGGCGGTGCGCTGGGATGCCTGGACCAAGGGCAGCGAGTGGGAGGCCAACCTCGGCCCGCGGCAGTGGCGGGACCGGCTACCCTTCTACGGCCGGGAGGTGGGCGAGGACGCGGTGGAGATCGTGGGCGACACGCAGATGGTGATGGACCAGGAGATCGCCTACGCCAGGGCGGCAGGCCTGGACTACTGGGCGTACTGCTTCCACCTGCCCACCGACCTCACCCAGGAGCCGGAGAGCTACGCGGTCCGGCTGCACCTCGCGAGCGCCCACAAGGCCGACGTGCGCTTCTGCTTCATCATGATGGGTCAGGGATGGTGGGGGCCGGTCGCCGAGTATGAGCGGGCCGCGGAGCGCCTGGCCCAGTACTTCGCCGACCCGGCGTACCAGAAGGTCCAGGGGAACCGACCGCTGCTGTACATCTACTACACGGAGAACCTGGCACCCCACTTCGGCGGCGAGGAGCAAGCGCGAGCGGCCCTCGACCTGATCCGACAGAAGGCCGTGGCCGCGGGGCTGGGTCCGCCGCTGATCGTGGCTCAGGTCTGGCATGCGGAGCAGGGGGCGAAGCTGGTGGACACCCTCGGCTTCGACGCCATCAGCGCCTACGCGATGGTGGACCTGGCCAACTGGGGCGACCAGGAGTACCCTTACCGCCATCTCATCGACGGGAATCGGGTCTTCTGGGAGTCGTGTCGTGCAACGGGGATGCAAGTGGTACCACTCGTGAGCGCCGGCTGGGACAACCGCCCTCGCTGGCGAGACCCGGAGCGCTACGAGGAGCTGTACAAGAGCGCGCCGCGCGGCCCGTGGTACCTGCAGCCGACGCCCGAAGAGCTGGCGGCGAACGTGCGGTCGGCTCTGGACTGGATCGCCGCAAACCCCGAGCAGACGACCCCGCAGGCGGCGCTCATCTATGCGTGGAATGAGAGCGACGAGGGCGGGTGGCTGGTCCCGACGGTGAGCGAGGGCACGGCCCGCCTGGACGCGATTCGACGGGCCCTGGAGGGAGACACCCCATGAGAGACGTGCGTGTAGCGAGCGTGCAGTTCGAGCACGCCGCCGGGGACAAGGCGGCGAACCTGGAGAAGGTCCGGGAGTTCACCGCCGCCGCAAAGCAGCAGGGCTGTGAGGTGGCGATCTTCCCCGAGTGCTGCCTGACCGGCTACTGGTTCCTGCGGCATCTCTCGCGGGAGGAGTTGACCGCGCTGGCGGAGCGCGTGCCCGACGGGCCGAGCAGCCGGGCGCTGGCGGAGCTCTCGCGGGAGCGAGGCATGACCGTCGGCGCCGGGCTGATCGAGGTGGACGAGGAGGACAGGCTGTTCAACTGCTACGTGGTGGCCCTGCCGGACGGGACGGTCCACCGGCACCGGAAGCTGCACGCGTTTGTGAGCGAGTATCTGACTAGCGGGTCGGAGTACACGGTCTTCGACACGCCCCACGGCTTCCGCGCCGGCGTCCTGACCTGCTATGACTGCAACCTCGGCGAGAACGTGCGGATCACCGCGCTGCTGGGGGCCGACGTGCTCTTCGCCCCGCACCAGACCGGGGGCTGCGACTCCCCGGATCCGCACACGATGGGGATCATCGACCGGAGGCTGTGGGACAACCGGGAGGCCGATCCGGAGGCCATCGAGGCGGAGCTCAAGGGGGACAAGGGCCGAGGGTGGCTGCGACGGTGGCTTCCGGCGCGCGCGCACGACAACGGGATCTTCCTGATCTTCAGCAACGGCGTCGGGGTGGATGATAATGAGATTCGGACGGGGAACGCGATGATCCTGGACCCGTACGGCCGGGTGCTGGCGGAGACATGGAAGGCCGGCGACGACATGGTCGTCGCGGACCTGAAGGCCTCGTTGCGCGAGCACAACACCGGCCGCCGTTGGATCAAGACGCGGCGACCGGAGTTGTATGGCCTGTTGGCCCAACGCACGGGCATCGAACAGGACACGCGCAAGGTGCGGTTCGACAAGCAGGGCGTCTGATAGGGACACCACACGTCCGAGGAGTTACTGATGGCCAAGACGATGAGGCGTGCAGCGGGGCTCGTGTCCGCGTTGCTGCTGGTTTCCGGCCTCGCCTGGGGGCAGGCCGCGGAGAGGCCTTTTCTGCACCCGCTGTTCAGCGACGACATGGTCCTGCAGCGGGACATCGCCTGCCCGGTGTGGGGCTGGGCCAAGGCGGGCGAGACGGTGAACGTGAGCGTGGACGGGAAGACGGTCGAGGGTCAGGCGGACGCGACCGGCAGGTGGCTGGTGAAGGTTGGCCCCTGCCCGGCGGGCGGCCCGCATGAGGTGACGATTGCGGGCTCGGAGACCGTCACGCTGAGGAACGTCCTGTTCGGCGACGTGTGGATCTGCTCCGGCCAGTCGAACATGCAGTGGGGGCTGTGGGGAGTGAACAACTCGCAGGAGGAGATCGCGGCGGCCAACCACCCCCAGATCCGCCTGTTCTCCGTCCCGAACGTCGTCGGCTTCGAGCCGCAGGACCTGGTGGCCGGCCAGTGGCAGGTCTGTTCGCCGCAGACGGTGGGAGGCTTCACGGCGGTCGGCTACTTCTTCGGGCGGAAGCTGAACGAGGACCTGGAGGTGCCGATCGGGCTGATCAACAGCTCGTGGGGCGGCACCATCGCCGAGGCGTGGGTGAGCGGGGAGGCGCTGAAGACGATGCCGGACTTCGCGCCGGCCGTCGACGCGCTGCAGAAGTTGGTCGCGGATCAGGCGAAGCTCCAGGCCACCTGGGAACAGCAGATGGACGCCTGGTGGGCGGCGAACGACCCGGGCTCGGCGGCGGGCGCGAGCTGGGCCGACCCGGGGCTGGACACCACGGCGTGGAAGCCGATCAACATCCCTTGCCGGTGGGAAGAGGGCGGACTGCCGGACTTCGACGGGGTCGCGTGGCTCCGCCGGGTGATCGACCTGCCGGAGGGTTGGCAGGGCAAGACGGCGACGCTGCACCTGGGTCCCATCGACGACCGCGACACGACCTTCGTGAACGGCGTGAAGGTCGGCGCCCTGGATGCCTGGGACAAACCGCGCGACTACGCGCTTCCGGCCGACCTGCTGAAAACGGGGCCCAACACCATCGCCGTGCGTGTGCTCGACACCGGAGGCGGCGGCGGGATCTACGGCCAGGCCGACCAGCTGAAGCTCGAGGCCGCGGACGGCGCAACACTCGCTCTCGCGGGTGAGTGGCGGTGCGTCGCGGCCAAGCCGATGGCCGAGTGCACCCCCCAGCCGCAACGGTTGGAGAGCAACCCGAACCAGGTCTCGGTGCTCTACAACGCCATGATCGCGCCGCTTGTGCCGTTCGGTATCAAGGGCGCGATCTGGTATCAGGGCGAGTCGAACGCCGGCCGCGCCGAGCAGTACGCGCGGCTGCTGCCGACGCTCATCCAGGACTGGCGCGACCGCTTCGGCGTGGGGGAGTTCCCCGTCTTCATCGTGCAGCTCGCGAACTTCCTGGCCGTCGATGACGTGCCCAAGGACGACGCCTGGCCGAACCTCCGCTGGTCGCAGTGGCTCACTACCCGGGCGCTCCCGAACGTGGGGATGGCGTGCACGATCGACATCGGCGACGCCGCCGACATCCACCCGCGCAACAAGCAGGACGTAGGGCTCCGGCTGGCCCTCGCCGCGCTGGGGACGACCTACGGCCAGGACATCGAGTACTCGGGGCCGGTGTACAAGGCGATGGCTGTCGAGGGCGGGAAGGCCTACCTGACCTTCGATCACCTTGGCGGTGGGCTGGTGGTCAAGGGCGAGAAGCTGGACGGCTTCGCCGTCGCCGGCGAGGACAAGCAGTTCGTCTGGGCCGACGCGGCCGTGGAGGGCGATACCGTCGTGGTCTCATCGCCCCAGGTCACGACGCCGGCCGTGGTGCGCTACGCCTGGGGCAACAACCCGGTCTGTAACCTGTACAACCAGGCCGGACTGCCGGCCGTGCCGTTCGCGACGGATAAGTAGGCTGCAATCCGGGGTCGGAGACCCCTATCACCGGAGGCTGAGATCGATGGCCGACGAGGTACGCTTCGGCATTGTTGGTCTGGGCATGGGCCGTGACCGCGCGAACAAGGCGGTGAAGACGCCCGGGGCGCGGTTGGTGGCGGTCTGCGACATCCTCGAGGAACGCGGCGCGAAGGCCGCGAGCGAGCTCGGGGTGGAGTGGATAGCCGAGTATGATGCAATGCTCGCGCGGGAGGACATCGACTGCGTCGGCGTCTTCACGCCCAGCGGGATGCACTGCGACTTCACCCTCCGCGCGTTGCAGGCCGGGAAGCACGCGTTCACCACCAAGCCGATGGACCTGACCGTCACGAAGTGTGACGCCACCATCGCCGAGGCCGATGCGCGCGGGCTCGTGTTGGCGGTCGACTTCGAGAGCCGCTACAACCCGAACAACCATCGCATCCAGGCGGCCATCGAGGGAGGCGCGCTCGGCCGGGTGATCCTCGGCGATCTGCGGATGAAGTGGTTCCGCAGCCAGGCCTACTACGCCACGGGCTGGCCCGAGGGCTGGCGCAGCCGCCTCGCGACCGAGCGCGGCTCGATGGCCAACCAGGGCGTGCACTACATCGACCTGCTGCAGTGGTGGCTCGGCCCGATCCGCGCCGTCTCGGGCGCCTTCGGCACCTACGCGCACAAGATCGAGTCGGAGGACCTCGCGGTGGGGATCGTCGACTTCGAGCGCGGTGCCACGGGCGTCATCGTCACGACCACGACCGCCTTCCCGGACCAGGGCACGCGGCTGGAGATCGGCGGGGATCGGGGCACCATCGCCTGGCAGAACCAGGACCTCGTGCTGTTCAAGGGCGTCCAGGGCGATGCGGGCTCGGCGGGCGAATGGGAGAGCCCCGAGGCCGTGGACCTGAGCCTCGACGACTACCCGGCGCCCGAGGACCTGCCGCCGCACATCATCGCCGACATGACCCGCGCGATCACGCAGGGCGCGCCCGTGCAGTGCGACGGCCGGGAGGGGCGCAAGTCCGTGGCCCTCTTCCAGGCGGTCTACACCTCCTGCGACCAGGGGCGACCCGTCGAGCTGCCGTAGTGTGCGGCCGGCGCGGGAGCCTGGCGCGCGGCGCAACTGTTCTCCTCAGTGGGGCGTATCTACGAACTGGTGATGACTTGACCGATGGAACAGCACGTACGCTTCGTCAACCGGGGAGCGACCCTCCTGGGGGTCCTCTTCACGCCTGACGATGCGCCCCGCCGGCGGGATGTGGGCCTGGTGTTCCTGCATGGCTGGGCGGGATACCGCATCGGCCCGCACCAGATGTTCACCAAGATGGCCCGGCGGGCCTCGGGGATGGGCTTCCCCAGCCTGGCCTTCGACTTCCGGGGACGCGGCGATTCGGAGGGCGACGCGCACCAGGCCTCGATCAGCACGATGATCACCGACGCCCAGCGGGCGGCGCGGACGCTGGTGGAGCAGACGGGGGTCAGCAAGGTTGCGCTGGTGGGTGTGTGCTCGGGGGGGGAGGTCGCGCTGGGCGCTGGAGCGACGATCCCCGAGTGCGACGCGATGGTGCTCTGGTCGGTGCCGCAGGTCGCAGCCGACCGCTCGCACGCCGATCGGGCCAAGCGCGCCTCGATCCTGAAGACCTACTGGTCGAAGCTCTTTCGTCCGGAGACCTGGAGGAAGCTGTTCGGCGGTGCGCTGAACTTCGGGATGATCCGGAAGGCCATCCTGCGCGGCGGCAAGGGGGAAGGCGAGGAGAGCGCGCCCGAGGACGAGCAGATCGACTGGCGGCGTCGGTTCATCGAGTTCCGGGGCGACATCTACTACCTCTACGGCACCAACGACCCCACGACCCCCGACTGCCTCGTGCATTACGAGCGCCTCTCACGCGAGGCCGGGCGTACGTTCCGGCACCACCTCATCGAGGGCGCCAACCACTCCTTCTACTCGCTGAAGTGGGAGGCCGAGGTGCTGGACGAGTCTCTCGGCTGGCTCGATGCGCGCTACCCGCCCCCACCGAAGCCCGAGCCCTCCGCCGCCGGGCCCGTACCGTCCGGGTCGCCGGCATAGCAGGGGCAGCCGTGTGCCCGTCCGCCCCCCCGCCCATCAGGCGGGGGGGCGTTACACGAGCGAGGACACCACGAGCCCATCTCCCGGCCTCCGCGTGGTTCCGCCAAGGAACGGACCGGCACTCGGCGACACTGGCCGTCTCCCCGATCCGACGAGCCATCAGGGCTCCGTACCCAACCACCGAGTGCGCTGGATTACGGCGCAGCGCGGAACTTCACCAGCCAGTAGAACCACCTGGCCCACGGGGGGCCTGGCGGTTCCCAGTTTGAGCCCGTCTGAACGAGGGCCCCATACTCGCTCCCTCGCCGGAACTGCTGGTCAACGTGCGTCATGCCGTACTGACTTCCCAGGTTGGAGAAGCGCCAACTCAGATCGTCTGTGTAGCCCGGTCCGCCCATGCCGGGATCCCATTCCCCCATTAGCACGACGTTCCAGACATGGCTGTTCTCCTCTCGGAAGAACACGAACTGATAGGAGCCTCGGAATGGCTTGTCTCCGACAGGGGCCGGGTAGACCCTCTGCTGCGCCCAGGCAGCATCCCCGACAGGCGTGCCCGGGGGGGGGAAGGCAGGGATCGTGTCGATGTCGTTTATCGTCCAGGTGATCCAGAACTGGATCTTAGCGTTGTCTGTGTAGATGTAGTGGTATATGTGTGGATTTCCGGAGGCAATCGATCCCGGGGCCGTAATGGAGGCCGCTGGAGACCACTGTACTTGCCCCACAGCGCTTGCTCCAGCAACACCAACGAGTATGGTAGCCGCAATGCGCACTAATGACCTCATTCCACATACATCCCTAAGGAATGCTCGCTATTGTGGTTATATATAGACTTGGTCTAGATGTCAAGTGTACTGTTATGTTAGAGCGCGGTATGGAGCGTCTACTGTGGCACGAACTGCACCGCGTCGGCGATGACGTGGCCCTCGGTGTCGGTCGTGCCGATGGTCACGACGGCCGGGCGGTCGGCGGCGAAGGCGAAGGTCCCGAGTGACACCCACGCGCCGTCGATGGGCGGGGCCTCCCGCTGGTTGACCAGGACGGTCGTGGCGCCGTCGGCGTGCTCAATGGTCACCGGGACGGTGGTGGCGCGGTTGTTGTTCGGGGCGTAGCACAGCCGCACCTCGTGTCGCCCCGCCGCTGGCAGGGCTGCTTCGAAGCGCGCCGACTTCTCGCCCTTCTCCGCGTTCCCGTCGTGACGATAGCCTGCCTCGACGAAGGGACCATTGGCGGTGCTTGTGGCCCAAGCGCCGGTGAAGGTCGCCTGCAGGTCATCCACCACAGTGCCCTTGAGCGCTCTCGCCTCGAGCCCCCGCACAGGCCGGGGGCCCGTCCACGCGAGGACCTGCCTGTCGGCGAGCAACCGCTCCCGAAGGCGGGCGTAGTCGATGTCCTGCACGTCCCCATCGTCCTCGATGGCGTGCACGGCGGCCGTGGCGGCCGATTGCCCGAGGATCATGAAGACCGGCTCCATGCGGATCGAGCCGTAGGCGATGTGCGAGGCGGAGAGGCAGACGGGCACGAGGAGGTTCGCGCACTCGCCGTGGCGCGGGATGATGGAGCGGTAGCTGATCGGGTAGGGCGCGAAGCCGCCGATCTGCACGTCGCCCTCATTGCGCACGCGCCCCTCGGCGTCGACGCAGCGCTGGGTGTTGTGGGAGTCCATCGTATAGGCGGCGAGACCGACCGGGTCATCCGCCTCGCGCGCCCCCCGGCAGTCGTGCTCCGTCATCACGTAGCCTGCGACCATCCGGCGGGCCTCGCGGATGTACAGCTGGTGGGGCCAGTGGTCGGTGCGTCGGAACTCGTCCTTCGCGAGGCCCCAGCGCGCCACGCCCTCGCGGACGGCCTGCGGGACGCGGGGGTCGTTGGCGAGGAAGTACATCAGGCCCTTCTGATAGCGCAGGTGGTCGCGGATGATGCGCTGGCGGGCGGCGTGGTCTCCATCGGGGTACTCGTAGTTCATGCCGATGTTGTCGGTGGAGAAGGCGCCGTTGTTGTTGGTGTCGGTCTTGCGGTTCGGCATGGGCACATT
>VGFB01000132.1 GCA_016869015.1 Armatimonadota bacterium | reverse complement strand
CCTCTCCCGCTGCGTCGCGTAGGCGGCCGCGATCTCGGCTTCGGTCAGGGCGCGCTTGTGGATCGTGAGATCGTCGAGGAGGCCGGCGAATGGCTTGTGGGCCGAGGGGATGCGCAGATCGACGCCTTCGACGCTGAGGCTGCCGGTGAGCGTCGCGGGGATCTCGGTCAGGCTGTCGAGGATGCCGTTGACGTACCAGCCGACCTGGCGCGCGGGGCGGTCCACCACGAAGACCAGGTGGGTCCAGGCATCCGTCGGCAGCGTACCCTTCGTGGTCGGTCGGACGGACTTGCCGGGCTCGTTGCGCTCGCCAAGCACGAGTTCGGCGCGGCCGTCGGCGAGGAGGTTGATGACCCACCAGTCTTGCGGAAAGCGCTCCTTGCCCATGATCCGCGTGTCGTAACGGTCGGGCTTGACCCAGCAGGCGAGGCTGAAGCTCTCGGCGCCGAAGTGCAGGTAAGGACCGTCGGAGAGCGTCAGGGCCCCGGCAATGCCGTCGGTGTGGAGGCATGTGCCGAACTCCCCCCTCACCCACTGACCGTAGACCTCGGCGTCGTTGCCGACCCCCGAGGTGTCCGTTGCGAACTCGCCCTCCCCCTCGTCCAGCGTCCACTCGCCTGCGAGGCCCGGCTCGCGGGGTGTGCCCGCTCCGCCGGCCGCCTCGGCAGGGCTCGCCTGCAGGAAGCCGGGCGCCCCGGGCACAGCCCCCTCCCCGGCGCACAGCAGGCGCCCGTCCTGGACCGCGAGATAGAGGCGCCCGTTCGCCGCGGCGATGCCATCATAGACGGGCAAGCCGTCCAGGCGGAACTCCCGTAGCGTCTCACCGGTCGCGGCGGAGACGGCCCGCAGCAGCGCCCCCTGCGCGCCGTCGAAGATGGCCTGGGAGCGCAGGGCCTTCTGTGAGGGACCCGCGACGAAGAGGCTCCCCCCAGCCCTCACCATCGCCCGCACGAGCAGCGGCACGTCCTGCGCCCAGCGGTGGGTCACGGCGAACTTCCCCGGGCCTCCGGCCGGGTAATCGGTGTTGGCGCGCTTGTAGTCCGGTGCAGGCTGAGGCGGCTGCACCCCCCGGTCGAGGCCGAACAGCATGTACTGGCGGTCGGTCGCGCCCCGGTAGAAGTCGGGCCTGTAGCCGAAGCCGTAGATCGACGCCTCGTCCACGGTCAGCAGGCGGCCCGCTGGAGTCTCGCGACCGGCGAAGTACCAGCCGATGTAGCCGCTGTAGAAGTGCGTCCCATAGACCCAATAGGTGCGGTGCCACCAGTCATCGTTGAGGAACCCGGCGGGGCTGTAGAGGTGCGCCGGGGCCTCACGCGGCTCGAGAGTCCCCCGATCGAAAGCGAGATGCCTCATGTAGACGAGCTTGCCGTCGGAGGAGAGGACGTCCGGCAGCGCGCCGGGCATCTCGAACATGATCGGCTCCTCCGGCTGCTCTCCAGTGTCGGGGTCCCGGCTGTAGACCGTGCGCTCCGCGAGCATTCCACCGTCCGCGAGGCTCAGACGGTGGACGGTGAGCCCCTCGTCGAGGTACGAGGAACGCCCGGAGGCCAGGTAGACCGAGTCGCCCTGGACCAGCACCGCTCCGGAGACGGGCCAAACGGACTCCAGCTGGTCGGACGCGACGATCCGCCGGTCTTCCGCCGCAGCGCGAAAGCGCCAGGCCAGGGCGCCGTCCGAGGCCCGCAGGCAGTACACGTAGCCGTCCGCGCAGCCGAAGACGGCCCGGCCGCCCGCGAGCGTCGGCGGCGAGTCGATTCTCCCCCCCGCCGTGAAGCGCCACTCGCTTCTCCCCGTGTCGGCGTCGAGGGCGTGAACGGTGTGCGTGTCCCGCGAGGCGACCAGCACGCGCCCCCCGGCGATGACCGGCGCCGTCGGGCCCTCCCCGATCTGGACCGACCACTGCGGCTGGAGCTCGGCCGTCACGCCCGCCGGGGTGCTGCCGCTTCTCGCCGCGTCATGGCGATGGGTCGGCCAGTCGGCGGCCGAGGCCTCCTCGGCGGACAGCGGCTCCCCATGGACCGGGCCGCGATGCAGACGCTCCGCGTCAGCCTCGTCCCTTGCCCGCGGCGCCCCGCCTTCCGGCTTCGGGGCGTAGGCGTAGAAGCCGGCGAGCTTGGCCTCGATGAAGCACGCGCAGGAATGCGGCGGCACGTACAGCAGCCCGTTACAGGGCAGCGTGCCGAACTGGCAGGTCCCGCGCGTCCAGTGATGCCTCAACGCCTCCCCGGTCAGCAGGTCGATGAACTCCACGCCCGTTCGACCCATCACCAGGTACCGACTGGTCGCCCGATTCCGGTGGCAGCGGTGGTGCGGCATGGTGGTCCTGAAGGCGAGCGAGGTGTCGAGCTTGCGCTTCACCTCCCCCGTCAGCAGGTCGCGGCCCTCATCGAAATCCGTCCGGTTGCGCGAGCGGGTCTGTCCGACCCACACCAGCCCATCAACCACCAACACATCGAAGGCGGAGTGGTAGGCCTCGGCGCAGGGACAGGACCAGAGCCTCTCCCCGGTCCTCGCGGAGAGCGCTACGAGCTCGCCCAGCCCCCCGCCCTCGGCCAGCCACTGAGGGATCCGCTCGCCGGTGCGAGGGTCGAGGTTGTCCGTCTCGCCCACGACCCGGTCTGCGCAGAGCACGACCTCCCCGGCCGCGACGAGCGTGGGTGAGGAGAAACCCGGCCGCTTGTCGGTGACCGGCCGCGGCGTTCGCCACACGTCCCGGCCCGTCTTCCCGTCCAGGCAGACGACCCCCGCCGCCCGGTCGAGGAAGTAGGCGTGGTCTCCCTGGACGGCCAGCGAGACCGGGAGCGGCTGCACGTCGGAGCGCTGCCAGAGCAGTGCCCCGGAGGCCGCATCCACCACCATCACGGACTTCGCGTCTGTCCCACCGGCCGTGGGAGTGGAGGTGACGACGTAGAGCGTCCTGTCGGCGCAGAGCATCTCCTGGGCGCCCTCGGTGCCCTCGTACGTGCGGAGGGTCTCCCCTGTGGCCGGATCGAGGGCCGCAACGGGCGCCCGATAGCCCAGCGTGACGTAGACCGCCGCCTCCGTGGCGACCAGGCGTCGCCCCAGCTCCGGAGGGCCCGAGCGAAACGCCCGCAAGTACGACTCCCACGAGTCGATCGGACGTCGCCAGAGCACGAGACCGTTGTAGGCATCCCGCGCTACGAGCTGCCACTGCGGCCGCAACGACAGCGAGGCCGTCGGCGCCTCGTCGACGATGTAGAACAGCCGGCCGCCGGCCGAGACGACCACGCTCACACTGGCAAGGTGCTCGTGGTGCCGCGCGTGCTTGGGGGGTGCGTACCACTGGACGCGATGCGGAGGGCCGACCTGCCGGTCGAGGGCGACGGCGTTGTTGGTCGGATCGTGGAGCATGTGCCCCCACTCGTCGGTTGTCGAGGGGACGGGCTTCCGCTCGACCTGCCAGCCGCCGCCCTGGCGCAGGCACCGCGCGCCACCGGGGATCAAGACGCGTTCGATCTCCGACGCCAAGGGGCGCAGCGCCCCGGGCGCAGCGAGCAGCGACACGATCCCGTCGGCGTAGGGAAGCCGGCGGCCGTTCCACCGGTCGACCGAGACGCGGCCGTACCGGCCGGCCGCCCATGCTGCCTCCCGTGCCCGCTCGACCCGCGCGGGGTCCGTGTCCAGTGCCTGAACCACGTACGACGGCCCTTCGCCCAAGGCCGCCGGGAGGTCGGGGTCAGGGCACCCAACGAGGACCACCAGTCCGCCCCGCACACCGCTGGCCTCCAGCAACCCACGGGCGGAGGCGGCGGCGCCTTGCGCGCAGGCCGTTGCGCCGACGGCCTGGCACAGCAGAACCGAGAGGCTGGGAACGGCGCGGCGGAACATGAGCGCCCCCCAGGGCCCGCTCCGATCACGGACCGGTCACACTGATCCCACCCGGCCCGAGGGTGATCTCCACGCTGAACCGGTCCGTGGTGCTCAGCATCTTCCCCTGGTCCTCCTGGACCAGCGGCAGGCGAATCTCGAACTCCTCGCGCTCCCACTGCCGCAGGTCGTGGAGGATCAGGCCGTAGGTCTTGTCGATCTTGGCCATCAGCGCCGTCGCCTCATCGGCGCCGATCTGCACCGCGTTCGCCTGAACGGTCCCAAGCTGCCAGGCATTCGGGTCCAGCGTCCGAGGCAGGGCGATCCGCCGGTCGGCGACCTCAGCGCCCTTGAGGACCAGATGCTCCCCGCCGAAGCGCTCCGCGGGAAGCAGCAGGGAGATCTGCAGCCCGTTCAGAACCAGCGGGCCCGCGGGTTGCAGCTCATAGGCGATCTTCAGCCCGTCCTCCGTCGGCGTGATCGTCTCCAGGAACGAGAGGGCGGCCCCCACTACCTGCGGGACGGGAATCGTCCCCGCGACGCGCTTCCCGCCACCCACCGTGTCCTCGGAGGTCGCGGTCGCCTCCGTCTGGGAGGCATACTGCCAGTTCGAGTTGTGGAGGTTGATCTCCAACGTTCCGAAGTCGCCCTCAGCGTCCCGGATCAGCAACTGGCCGTTCCCGCGCACGACAACGCTCCGGCCGTCCTGAGCGCAAGCCGCGGAGACCACCACCAGCAGCAGCACCAGCAACACTACCGCCAAGCCTCTGCGCATCTCGGTACCCCTCCCGTCCGGTCCAGGATGACATCCACCGGGTAGTTGGCCCGCACCGCGCCTTCCTCCTTCACCCGGACTCCGCCGAAGGGCCGGGGCGCCGGGCCGCCGAACACCAGGGTGTTCATGGAGTCGGCGGCTCATCACTCTGCCGGACGAGGGGGCGAGTCGGATGCTGGTGGTGCGAGCGCTGTCGCTGATCGAGATCATCCGGGAGGTGGCGGATGCCCGGAAGATCGTCGCCGGGAAGCTCGACGGGCGCAAGCTGCAGAACGTGAAGGGCGAGGTGGACTACAAGGCGCTGGTGGCCGGGAGGCTTGAGCTCGCCGCCACCTACGAGTTGGATGGGGGAGGCCACACGGTCGAGGCTGAACGCGCGCTGACCGGCGAGAAGGCTGCCATCCGGATCGACGGGAAGGCCATGGCGAATCCGGACGTGGACCTCGAGGGCAGCCCCAACGGGCTGACTAAGTACGCGGTGAAGTACATCCTACAATGCGAGGACCCGTTAGGCACGCCGCACGAGATGCGGCTCTACGCCTACGTGAACGTCGCCGACCTGCCCTGAAGACCGCACCGGCCTCGCCCTTCAGAGCTCCATGAAGTAGCGGATGTGAGGGGTGCTCAGCCGGAAGCCCGCCTTGCGGTACTGGGCGCGCGCCGGCGCGTGGCCCTCGTCCAGGCCCGTGTAGACGGTGGCGCCGCTAAGGCCCCGTTCCCGGAACAGATCCAGCGCGCGGCGGCACTGGCGCTCGCCGATGCCGCGGCCCTGCCAGTCCGGATGCACCGCGTTGTTGCCGATCTCCCCTACGCCCTCGGCACCGGGCAGGTAGAAGGTCAGGAAGCCGGCGATCTCCCCGTCGACCTCGGTCACGATGGCCTGCTCCGGGCGCTCCCGGACCAGGCCGACGACCTCGGCGCGCTTCCGCTCCTCCCAGCCCACGTAGTGCTGCGCGAAGATCTCAGGCCCCAGCAGCTGCTCCCACGCCTCGAACACGCGCTGCCACGCCACGACCGCGATGTCGCCGCAGCGTTCGGCGTCCTTGGCTCGGGCCGGGCGGATCTCACCGACAGGTTGCCTCTCCATTCAGCTTCTCCTCTCCGGACTCCGGGGGTAGAAGCCGCAACTCGGTGAGGCTGAGTCGCGGCGTCAGTCCCCAAAGGCATCAGATGAGCCACCAGCGCTCCGGACTGATCTTCTCCTGACCGAAGCCGCGCTGGTCTTCGGGAAGGGAGGCGAGCAGCTCCTGGGCCTTGCGGCCGATGGCTTCCGCGCAGAGCTCGGCGTTCCTCCTCCCCACCTCCGCCGAGGCATGGACGCGCGGGTCGAGACCCCCAATGCCGTCGGGCGCCTGCATGTTCGGCGCCAGGGGGCCGTCGCCCAGAGCCTGCATCTCGACGAGATCCGGGTAGAAGAACAGCATGTTCGACGTCTCCCACTTCGCCGCGTGGTCGGAGTCGGACTCCGGGCCTTGGCTGAGCGTCATCTCCCACAGACCGACGCCGCACACCCCACCCTCCTCGATCGCCGGCGCCAGCCCGGCCTCGATCATGTCGATCTGCTCCCGGATGTTGTGACCCGAGACCCCGATGATCACCCGGAAGCCCGTGTGCCTCAACTGCCGGAACAGCTGCGTGAGGAGCGGCTCGAGGTGCGCCCGATCGAAGCCCGCATGGAAGTACACCGGCGGGTAGACGACCCCGCCGAACTGCTCGGCGCACTTCACCAGGATGGCATGGGCCTTGATCGCGTCGTTCCCCAGCGGCAGATGCCGCCCGTGCCACTCGATCAGCCCGAAGGGCACGTATACCACCGGGAAGCGCCGCGCCGCGGCCTCCAGCTGCCACGGGCGCATGAACTGCATCTGCACGTCGGTTCTCAGCTGGTTGGTCATGGCGGTCTCCTCCGTCTGCTGAGCGGTCAGCGGTCGGGCGAGCGCCGCCGCGGCGGCCGCGCCCACGCAGAACTCGCGGCGGTTCATCGCAAACCCTCCGGCGTGACGCGCACCACGCGGAAGTCGAGGGACTCCAGGCGAACGCTCACCGCCTCGCCCTCGATCGGCATCGGCGTCTCTGCGATGGCGTCGGCAGCCGCCAGCCCCGCCTGCGCGGGCAAGCCGAGGGCCCGGCGGTCGAGCTCGATGCGGGCGTCGATCGGGTCCTTGCCGAGGTTCGAGACAACGAGCATGACGCCCTTGGCGCCCCGAGCGTAGCCGCTGACCTTCACCGTGGGCGCGCTCGTACGGAAGCACCCACTGTCCTCCCAGTACGGGATGAACCGCGCCCGGGAGCGGCCGAAGTCCTCCATGACATGCCAGAGCCTCGACTCCAGCTCCAGCGACCCGCCGAGGCCCCCCCGCACCAGCACGTCATGCAGCAGGCTGAAGGACATGGCCTGGTGGTAGGTGTAGGGCCGCTCGTAGCAGAGCAGCTCGGCCGGGACGCCCCAGTTGCGCCCCATGAACTCGCAGCGGAAGGCCTCCAGGGGCAGGACCTCCAGCGCGAACGGCCCGGCGTCCAGGCCGCCGAACTGCTCGCCATCCCAGTAGCTGGTCGCCCAGGCGAGGGTCGGGATCGTCATGCAGGTGGACTGGTGCACGTTCACGAGGCCGTCGGGCTTGCGGGACTTCACGACGGTGTAGATGCGCCGCATCATCTCCCGGGTCGCGAAGAAGGTGTAGGTGGTCCCGACCGTCCCATCGGGCCGCTCGTACCCGCACCCGTGGTGCACGTTTGCGCAGCCCCAGGGGTTCGCAGTGCCGTCGAGGTAGACGCCATCGATGTCGAACTCGTCGATGAGCCTCGCGATGCCGTCCGCCAGCTCATCCTGCCACGGGCTGTTGTAGCAGACGATGTAGGCGGTTTGCTCGGGCTGGCGCTTGTAGCCCCCCGCGCGCGGGTAGACGAGGCACTCGTCGGAGTACAGGTCCCACTCCGGGGCGATGTCGCTCATCTCGTAGCCGAAGTACAGCAGCAGCCTGATCCCCTTCGCGTGGCAGGCGGCGACGAGGTCCCGCAGCTCCTGCTCGTAAGGCGTCGAGGTGGCGTCCTGAATGTCCGTCCAGTGCTCGTGGAAGCAGATGGTCCGCACGCCCAGCTCCGCCAGGCGATCCAGGATCGACTTCGGCGGGCCGGCTCCGTACAAGGCCAGCGCGCGCCCGAAGCGGCCCTCGACGAAGCTCGTGCCGACCCCGGGCACTCCGGGGGCGCCCTTCTCGGGCGCGGTGGCCCGCCGGCCGTCGGGGACGAAGTCGGCGTCGAAGCGGTCGAGAAGGAGCGTGTGCTCATCGAGGGCCGGCGGCTGCGCGAGGTCGAACGCCGTGCGAGCAGTGTCGGAGATGCGCACCTCGTCCACGTCGAACTCGCAGGCTGTCAGGCCCAGCTGGATCGTGGCGCCCTCCAGCGCCCGGTCGAGTGTGCCCCGGTGAGGCCGGGAGGCGACCTGCTGCCCGTCGATCCAGACCGAGGTCTCGTCGCCCCAGGTCAGCGCGACGTGGTGCCACTCCCCCTTCCGCCAGGAGGAAGCGCTCGTCAGGAGGAGAGGGTAGTCGGAGCCCTGCTTGTAGTAGGCCCTCATGCTGCGGTCGTCGATGTTCCAGTAGAACCCGATGCGGCCGTCGCCCGGCAAGACGACATCGAAAAGGCTGCGGTTGAACTTGCCGCGCCCGGGGTCATCGGGCGCCACGTCGGGGTTCGGGTCGA
>VGFB01000131.1 GCA_016869015.1 Armatimonadota bacterium | reverse complement strand
GCCTCGGGCTCCGGAGCGGGCTCGATGGCCGGTGGCGGCTCCTGCGGCCCCGCGATCGGATGCGCCTCGCGCCGCACCGAGTGCTGCCTGGCCCGCGTCCATTCGTGAGCCGACATGGCAAGCTCCGCTGCACCGTAATGAGTGCGTGTCGGAGAGGGGAACGACGTCGCGCCGCTCCCGCCCCCTCACTTCCCGCCCGGCGTCGCCGTCGCGAGCTGACCGATCTCGACGTCGGCCTCCGCGAGGCGAGCGGCGAAGGCCTCGCGCCGGTCCGCCAGTCCGAGGTCGATGCTCTCCAGCGCGTTCAGCGCCGCCTCCGCCGCCAAGGCGTAGGCGAACAGCCGCCGCGCGTGGACGTTCCTGCGCGCAGCCGGCACGCCGACGTCCTTGAGCACCCTCTCGGCGTCCGCCAGCCGGAAGCGAAGCGCCTGCGTCGCCGCAAAGGCCTCCTCCCGCTCCAGCGTCTTGCCGTCGAGGGCGTTCAGCGTCTCCCGCAGCTCCGCCCCGACCTGCCCAACCTCGTAGTCGGTGGCGAGGGCGATGGCGTCATAGGTTGCCTCGCCGATCTCGCCGGACGGCTCTTCGAGACTCAAGGCCTCCCGCGCCGCGTCGAGCGCCTCCTGCGGCCGCTCCTGGGCCAGGTACAGCTCGGCCAGGGCGAGGAGGGCATCGCGCCTGGCCGGGCCGGCCGCCGAGGCCGCAACTCGGCGGAGAGCACTCTCGGCATCCTCGGGTCGACCCAGAGCTCGGGCCATGCGCGCCCAGCGCTCATGGATTCGGCGATCGTCGATGGCGTCGCTGGCGGCCTGCAGGAGGTTGGCCGCGCCGACCTTGCGCCCGAGCTTCTCGTATGCCTCGGCCAGGCCGAGCACCGCATCGGCGTGGCGCGGCTCGGTCAGTAGGATCGCCCGGTAGCACGCGATGGCGTCGGACCACAGCCCGCGCTGCGCGTAGAGGCGCGCTAGCTGCAGTCGCGAGCGCCAGTCTGCCTGATCGAGCTCCGCCGCGCGCTGCCAGTCACGCTCAGCCGCCTCAACGTCCCCCAGCGACTGGCGAAGCTGTCCCCGCAGGTTGTAGAGCTCCGGGGTCCGATGGCCGGCGGCCGCCGCGCGATCCAGCAGATCGATCGCGCGCTTTGCCTGCCCGTCGGCTGCCAGCCGCCGTGCTTGCTCGCACACGGTGACCGACCCCGGCGCCTCGGCGGGCGGCTGCGCCGGCAACGCTCCGGCCGCCAGCGCCAGCAGCGCCCCGGCGACGACAGCCGTGCGGAGCGAGCTCAGTTGCCTTGGCTCTCGCATAGGTCCCTTGCGCGCTCGCAGGAATCGGCGGCGCCCCGCTTCGTGCCGGCGCCGGGGCCGCCTTGCCCGGCTTCCTCGCGGTAGCGCGCCGCCGCCTCACTGTACTTCTGGGCTGCCTCGCGGGCTCTTCCCCCGGCCCGGAGCCGGTCCGCTTCCCCCCGAAGGGCGTCCCCCGACGGGGGCTTGGGCTGCGGAGCGGCCGCAGCCGGGGCCGCCGCTCGGGGCCCGTGCACCTGGATCACGATCTGGCTCCCCTTCCGCGGATCGGCCGGGGGCGCTCCGGGCTCCGCCGGCGGCGTGCCGATATCGGATGCCGGAGGATCGCTCCGCGGAGGGCCCGGCACCGCCTCGGTGGGCCCAGGGGAAGGGCCATCGGGCATCGGCGGCGGGAGCTTCGGCGCGTCGCCGGCCGGCGTGGGGATGGGCGTGTGGCCCGTGTCCACGATGGGCGGCGGGGCGGTCAGGTCCGTCCGCGGCCGCCCGTCGGGAGTCAGCGGCGGTGTTGGGCCCACATGGCGGGGCGGGAAGGGCGGGTACTCGTTGGCCGGCGAGATGGACGCCACCTGTGGCCCGACTGGCGGCGGGGGTGTGTCCGTCGGGTAGGGCGCCAGGCCCGCCACCGCCAGCGCGTCGTCCAGGCGGCGCTTTGCCTCCCGGCTATCGGGCTTCAGCCGCCATGCCTGCTCGAACGCCACGGCCGCCTGCTCGTATCGCCCGGCCTGGTAGTGCTCGCGCCCAAGCCGCATCTGCTCGCGGTAGAGTCGGTTCGCCTGCCCGGCGGGCGACGTGCGGCTCACGATGGCGGAGGCTCCGACGGTGAAGACGAGCAGCCCGGCAATGACCCCCGCCGCCACGGCCACCAGCTGCTTGCGGGCCAGAAGCCGACCGCGCCAGTCCTGGGGCTCCGCCGGCGCGGGCTCGTGAGGGTGCGTGAGCTTGCGCCGGGCCAACTCGGCCTTTTCCCGCGCCTCGACGCTCGCCGGATCGATCTCGGCGGCCCGTCGGAACTCCCGCAGCGCGTCGGCGAAGGCGGAAAGGGCCAGCTGCGCCTCCCCGAGCACCAAGCGGCAGAGGAATGCATCCGGCTCGACGATCGCGGCTCGTTGCGCGGTCCGCAGCGCGCCGGCCGGATCGCCGGCTGCCAGTTGGTCGCGCGCCTCCACGGCCAGTCGCTCGCCGTGAGTCAGCTCGCGTTCCGGCTGGGGCTGAGCCTCGGGCTCTGGTACCGGCGCTTCCAGCCGCGCACCGCACCGCACGCACCGGCCGTCACCTTCCAGGTTGCGCGTCCCGCACACATCGCAGACCATGTATGCCTCCCCGTGGCGCACAATGGCTAGCTTTGCGCACCCATACTATGCCACGGAAACTATACCGCACAGGCCGGGGGGTGTCAATGCGCAGCCGGCGACCGGGCGAGAGCGCCGGGGCGCGAGGGGCGGAGTCGGGAGCCCCACGGGAGGCGGCTTTGTTGTAACAGATGGCGCCGCCCGAGGCCGGTCGGAGCGTCGGTTGCCTTGCGCCGGGAAATGGGCTATACTCACCGCGGTACGAGTCCCACCGGTGACGACCCGGGCCGGCGCGGCGTTTGTGGCCGGCCATTTTGTGTTGCGCGGAACCCGATCCGATGAACCGAACCTGGCCCCAACTCCTGGCGTGCGTCGAGGAGAGCGCCGCGGCGCGCGTTGCGGAGGAGGAGGGTCTCGACCGCCGCCTGCTCGACGAGCGAATCGCCGACGGGACCATCGTGATCCTGGGCGGACACGGCCGGGCGCGGCCGGTCGGGATCGGGCGAGGCCTGCGGACCAAGGTGAACTGCAACCTGGGCACATCGCCGGACGTGTGCTGCCTGGAGACGGAGTTGGCGAAGCTCCGCGCCGCGGAGAGCGCGGGCACCGATACGGTGATGGACCTGAGCCTCGGCGGGGATCTGCACGAGGTCCGCTGCGCGATCCGGGACGCCACGGAGCTGCCGCTGGGGAGCGTGCCGCTGTACGAGGTGGGGGTCGGCGCGACGGACCGCTTCGGCTCGCTGGAGAGCGTGCCGCCCGGGTTCTTCCTGGAGGCAGTGGAGACGCACTGCCGGGACGGCGTGGACTTCGTGACCGTGCATTGCGGGGTAACGAAGCTATCGCTGGAGCGGCTGAGGCTGGAGGGGCGCACGACGGGCGTCGTCAGCCGGGGCGGCAGCCTGGTGGCACACTACATCGAGGCGACCGGCCGGGAGAACCCGCTGTACGAGGGGTATGACGAGCTGCTGGCGATTCTGAAGCAGCACGCCGTGGCGATCAGCATCGGCGACGGGCTGCGGCCGGGAGCCGGGGCGGACGCCACCGACCGGGCACAGGTGGCCGAGACGATCCTCATCGGGGAATTGGTGGATCGGGCGCGGGAGGCGGGGGTGCCGGCGTTCGTGGAGGGTCCGGGGCACATGCCGCTGGACCAGATCGCAGCCAACGTGGTGCTGCAGAAGCGGCTGTGCCACGGGGCGCCGTTCTACGTGCTGGGTCCGCTGGTGACGGACGTGGCGCCGGGGTACGACCACATCACGGGGGCGATCGGGGGCGCGATCTGCGCGGCGGCCGGGGCGGACTTCCTGTGCGACGTGACGCCGGCCGAGCACCTGTCGCTGCCGACGGAGCGCGACATCATCGATGGGGTGATGGCGTCGCGGATCGCGGGCCACGCGGCGGACCTGGTGAAGGGCCTCCCGGGCGCAGCGGAATGGGACGCGCAGATGTCGCACGCGCGCAAGGCCCTGGACTGGCGCGGCATGGCGGCGCTGGCCATGGATCGGGAGAAGGTGGAGACGGCGCGGGAGCAGGGCGCGCTCGCGGGCCATGAGGCCTGCACGATGTGCGGCCGGTACTGCTCGATGAAGGTGCCCCTCTCCGCCGGGAGGCCCAGTGAGTGCGGGTAGCGCTGGTCCATGATTACCTGGTGCAGGGCCTGCGCGGGGCCGAGCGCGTCCTGGCGGTGCTGCACGAGATGTGGCCGGCGGCTCCGGTCTACACGCTGGTCCACGATCCGGAGGCGATGGGCCCGGAGTTCGCGGACTGGGACATCCGAACGTCGTTCATTCAGCGTCTGCCCGGAGGGGTGCGGCACTACCAGAAGCTGATCGCCCTGATGCCGGCGGCCGTTGAGCGCTTGCCGCTGGGCGAGTACGACCTGGTGATCAGCGATTCGAGCGCCTGGACGAAGAGCGCGCGGCAGCGCGAGGGCGCGCGCCATGTGTGCTACTGCCACTCGCCGGCGCGGTTTCTGTGGCACTGGTCGGACGAGTATGTGGCGTCGCTGGCGGCCAACGCGGTGGCGAAGGGGCTGGCGCGGGCGATCATCCCCGGGCTGCGGCGGTGGGACAAGCGCACGGCGCGGCGGCCGACCCATCTGCTGGCGAACTCGGCGGCGGTGCGGGAGCGGATTCGCCGGTACTGGGAGCGGGAGGCCGAGGTCATCCATCCATCGGTGGATACGGACAGCTTCCGGCCCGAGGACGGCGACGAGGAGTACTACCTGGTCGTCGCGGCGCTGAACGCGTACAAGCGGGTGGGTCTGGCGGTCGAGGCCTTCACCGAACTGGGGAAGCCGCTGGTGGTCATCGGCGAGGGGCCCCTGCGGCGGCAGATCGAGCAGCAGGCGGGTCCGAGCATTCGGCTACTGGGGAAGGTCCCGGAGGAGGAGCTGCGGCGGCACTACGCGCGCTGTCGGGCGTTCGTCATGCCGCAGGAGGAGGACTTCGGGCTGGCGCCCGTGGAGGCGATGAGCTCGGGGCGGCCCGTCATCGCCTACGGCGCGGGCGGCGCGCTGGAGACGGTGGTGGCGGGTGAGACCGGTGTGTTCTTCCAGGAGCAGACACCCACGAGCCTCGTGGAAGCGGTGCGGCGGTTCGAGGGTCTGAGCTTCACCAAGGCCCGCTGTCGGGCACGGGCCCTGGAGTTCGACACGGAGCGCTTCAAGGAGCGCTTTCGAGCCTACGTCGACGGGGCGATGTCGTGAGCGGCCCGCGATGTTACGTTCCACGCAGAAGAAGGTAAGCCCATGAGTTTCGTCAAGCTGAAGTACCGCATCCGGCATGCCGTGCGGCCGATCTTCTACCTGATCGTCGTCATCTTCGTCGTCGGCGGCGCCTTCTCGTTCGACTCCTATCAGCGGGCCCAGAAGCGCGAGGGGGCCGGTGGGGGCGGCGGCAAGCGGAAGGTCTCCAAGTACGTGGCGACCATCAACGGGAAGCGGATCACGCGCACCGAGCTGGACAACTACCTGTGGATGGTCGCCGATCGGGGCTCGGGGCTGCCGGTGGAGTACCAGCGCCAAGTCCTGACCAGCTGGCTGGAGAGCAAGACGCAAGCGATCCTGACGGCCCAGGCCATCGACGCAGAGGACATCCGGGTCTCCAAGAAGGAGCTCCAGCAGCGGCGCGAGGAGATGGTCGACGAGGACCTCGCACCCCAGTTGGCGGAGCGCAAGGCCCTGGCCGAGCGCCTGCAGCGCGAGGGGATCACGCTGGAGCAGTACCGCGCCCAGCGCCTCAACGAACTCGCGGAGACGCCGCGTGGGAGCGACGAGGCGATCCGGGACGAGCTGTCCTACAAGAAGCTCGAGGAGAAGGTCAAAGGCCAAGTGCAGGTGACGGACGCGGAGGTCGAGGCGAGCTTCGAGGAGGTCAAGGCTCGGCACATCCTCATCGACCCGAAGCGGCTGAAGGGCAAGGCGGAGGAGAAGCTGGACGCCGAGAAGGCGGAGCTCGAGGAGAAGCAGCAGGCCGCCACCGGCGGGGGCAAGCCCTCCGATCCCACGATCCAGCAGCGCCTCGACGCGCTCGCCGCGGAGAGGCAAGCCCTCGGCGCGAAGGACTGGGACGCCGAGGCCCGGCAGAAGGCGGAGTCGCTGCTGAAGGAGGTCCGGGGCGGGGCGGACTTCGCGAAGCTGGCGGAGGCGAACTCCGACGACCCGGGCAGCGGCTCCCAGGGCGGCGACCTCGGCTGGTTCAAGCGCGGCCGGATGGTGGAGGAGTTCGACCAGAAGGCCTTCGCCCTCAAGCCCAAGGAGATCAGCGACGTGGTGAAGACGCAGTTCGGCTACCACGTCATCCAAGCGATGGGGCGGCGTAAGGAGCTGCCGAAGGACTTCGCGAAGAACCAGGCCCAGCACCGGGACTCCTACATCGAGGAGCGGAAGTGGCAGGCGTGGTCGAAGTACCAGCAGAACCTCAAGGACTCGGCGCAAGTGGAGGTGCACGACCCGGAGCTGGCGGCGTACCGGCTGCTGGATGAGCAGGGCGACGAGGACAAGGCCATCTCGCTGCTGGATCAGGCGATCCAGGGCGATCCGAACAACATGGGCGCGCGTTTCGAGCTGGCGAAGCTCTGGCGGGGCAAGGACAACCAGGAGAAGGCCCTGGCCCTGTTGCTGGACATCGAGAAGATCCAGGGCACGGACTTCAGCGGGAAGAGCGAGGTGCCTGGAGGCGGCTCGGCGGAGCTGATGTTCACCGTCGGGGACCTGCTGCGGGACCTGAAGCGCAACGACGAGGCCGTCGCGCGCTACAAGGAGGCCTCGCGTCTTGCCGACCCGCTGAAGCAGCAGAACCAGTTCGTCCACTTCCGGCTGGAGATGGCCTTCCGGGAGCTGAAGGAGACAGAGCTCGCCGACCAGGAGAAGGCGTGGCTGGACCGCTTCCAGAAGTCCCAGGAAGCAACCGGAGGCAACCCGTTCGGCGGCTCGTTCACGGTGCAGTGACGGCACTTGCGAGTTGAGAGGCACCGGCACGACGACGACACCGGCCGGTTGCGGATCGGGACGGCGAGGGCTGAGGGGGCGCGGCAGCAAGCCGCGCCCCCTCGATGGTTCTAGGGCCCGAGGGGTGTCAGGGCAGCCTCCGGCGAACGGAAGTCGGCCACCACCTTCTGCCCGCGGAGATCCAGCACGGAGTTCCGGTGCAGCGCGTCATCTCCGTCCGGAACGACCAGCAGCAGCGTGTCGCCCGCGAGGCTGACGCGCGTGCGGTCGCCGGGCTGAACGGGCGGCGCCCAGTCGAGGGGCTTCGGGGCGTCGTCCTCGGGAGCCCCGACGTGCACGACCCACGGTTGGCCGGCGGCGCGGCGCACAAGGAGGGCATAGCGGGAGTCGGTCCGGCTGAAGGTCAGCGCGGCGAAGTCGAAGGCCTGCGCGACCATGCGAGGCTCGCCGGCTGCGGGCGCGAGCAACAGGTCGTGCGTGCTGCGGGAGGTGCGGACCTTCGCCAGCACGTGGCCCTCGTCGGAGACGGCGAAGGCGAGGCAGCGCTCGAGCACGGTGGTCGGTTCGGCTGCCCCGGGCGCAAGGAGCATGAGCGCGCCGTTGCCGTTGGGCTCGTCAGGCAGGGGCCGGAGGTACAGCACCCCAACGCCCGACGGCTCGGAGGGGATGGTCGTTCCGGGCAGCTCGACGGGGCCGATCACCTGCGCGGGCGCCTTGCCGCCCTCTGCGCGCCAGACGATGCGACGGCCCTGGTCGGTGTGATACTCGTAAGTGCGGCCGCCGACTTGCAGCGTCACCCGGTAGCCCGGGATGAGCATCTGGATGTAGTCCATGCCCGGCTCCGGGTACCCGAGCGACCCGTCACTCCAGACGACGGCCTCCACGCGCGTCACCTGCACCTCGCCATCGTCTACCCCCTCGACCTCAGCGAGGTCGTGCCGGCACTGGTCCACGAGGACTTCCAGGTCGACTTCCACCTCCTGCGCGCTGCCTCCGCGACAACCGAGCACAGCGGCCAGGGCGACTGCCAGCAGCAAGTGACCGCGGATCATCGTGAGTTCCCCCTTCGCGGGGCGGATGGGCGTCCAGTTGTACAGATGCCCGCCGTCGCGCGGTTGTTCCCCCCTCGACCTTCGCGCCGCGCCAGGTGAGGGGCCTTGCGGCGGCGAACGGGGACCGTCAGATGAGGTGATGACCCCGATGCTGACCGCCGCGTTGCTGCCGCTCGCCGCTCTGCCCGCCGACGCCACGCCTAGCCTGGAGGTCCTCCGCGACGCGC
>VGFB01000130.1 GCA_016869015.1 Armatimonadota bacterium | reverse complement strand
ACCGTGTACGGCTACCTTCGCGGCCGCACGATCGCACCGGCCGAGGGACGCCTCGCGGACTGGCCGGCCTACGACCCCGCCGGTTTCTACGGCCTCGACCCGGACCGCCTCCTACTGCTGGAGCCCGGGGCGCCGCGCGCCGGCGTACCACATCTCGGCCGCCTGCCCGAGGACGTCATCCTGCGCGGGTTCCGGTGCACCGATCGCTTCCTCCTGGCCGACCTTGGCCTCCGTGAACACTCCCTCGACCTGCTGGGGCGCGTCGCCGAGGCTACCGTGGGGATTACCGTCGAGGGCGTCGACCAGCCTCTCGGCAGCCAGGCGCAGTTCAGCCCCGGCCGCGCGACCGTGGGCGGAGACACGAAACCCGGCCTCGCCGTTCACCCGCCGTGGGCCCCCGAGCCCGGCGTCATCGGCGCGGTCTACGCTGAATGGGAGGTGCCGGTCCCGGAGGCCAACAGCCGGCTCGAGTTCTCCGTCGGCCTGCGCGATGGGGCCGAGCAGACGGACGGGGTCACCTTCCTCGTCCATGCCGACGGCCGTGAGGTCTTCCGGCAGGACTGGAAGCGTTGCGAGTGGCAGCCCGGCCGGGTGGACCTCGCGGAGTTCGCGGGCCGGACGGTGAAGCTGCGCCTCGCGGTGGACAAGGGCCCGGAGGGACGCGGCGGCTACGCGTGGGCGGCCTGGAGCGAACCGCGCGTGTCGTGGGATGTGGGAGCCCTCGACTTCGCGCTCGAGGCCTTCGCGCCGGGTCAGATCCCCGACGCCTTGCAGCCGACGGGCTGCACGCGACTCGGGAACGAGGCCGGGCTGACTCACTACCGAGTGCCGGCCACGGCCTCAGGGCAGGTCCGCCTGCTCTTCGACCAGCCCGCGCCGGCCTCGCTCCCCCTTGATCTGCGGCGAACGCCCTTCTCCTGGACACCCCTGGTCGGCGGGGTGCCGCTGGGCGACACGGCGCGCCCGGCCTACCTCGGCGCCTCCAGCGGGGTCGGTGTCGCGGCGGGTATCGAGAAACCCGCCTTGGCCGTGCATCCGCCCATCGACGGCGTCACAACCGTGGACTACGTCCTGACCTTGCCCGGCACCCCCGGGGAACTGTCCACCGCCGTGGCGATCCAGGACGGCGCGAAGGGGAACGGGATCGACTTCGCCGTGGCGCTCGACGGCGCCGTGCTGCAGCACCTCGGGGTCGAGGGTCCGGACGGCTGGCATCCCCTGACCCTCGACCTCGCGCCGTGGGCCGGACGAACGATCCTCCTCAGCCTGCTCGTCGATGCCCGCGGGGACGCCACCTGCGACTGGGCCCGCTGGGCCGAGCCCGTCATCCGCGCGAAGTGACCCTCACGCGACAAAGGGACCCGGAGTCCGCCCGGCGAAGCGGGCCCCGATCCGCCGCCCCGGAGCCCTGCATGGACGCCACCCCGCCGCCGAAACTCTCGATCGTCGCTCCCGTCTACAACGAGGAGGAGAGCGTCGGCTTGCTGTATCGGAAGCTGGTCGAGGCCCTCGATCCGCTGCCGAACGACTACGAGATCATCCTGGTGAACGACGGCAGCCGCGACGGCACCGCCGCGGTCCTCGATGCCCTGGCCTCGGCCGACGAGCACGTCGTGGTGGGACATCTCCGCCGGAACTTCGGCCAGTCCGCCGCGATGCAGGCGGGCTTCGATCTGGCGACCGGCGATGTGGTCATCGCGATGGATGCGGACCTCCAGAACGACCCCGCCGACATCCCCCTGCTCCTCGCCAAGCTGGACGAGGGCTTCGACGTGGTCTCCGGGTGGCGCAAGGACCGCAAGGACAAGTGGCTGACCCGCGTTCTCCCCTCGAATGTCGCCAACTGGCTGATCTCGACGATGACCGGCGTCCGCCTGCACGACTACGGCTGCTCGCTGAAGGCCTACCGCCGCGAGGTGCTGGCCGATGTGACGCTGTACGGGGAGCTGCACCGCTTCATCCCCGCCCTCGCCTACTGGGCGGGCGGAACCGTCGCCGAGGTCCCCGTCACCCACCACTCGCGCCAGTTCGGCCAGAGCAAGTACGGGCTCAGCCGCATCTTCCGCGTTGTGCTGGACCTCATCGCCGTCAAGTTCCTGCTCTCCTACTCCACGAAGCCGATCCGCATCTTCGGCCAGTGGGGCTGCCTGGCGGGCGCGCTCGGCTCGGCGGTGTTGGCGTACCTGGCCTATGTGAAGCTCATCCTGGGCGCCGACATCGGCCATCGCCCGCTGCTGCTGCTGGGGATCCTCCTCGTCTTCATGGCCGGCCAGTTCATCACCCTCGGCCTCGTCGCCGAGCTCCAGGCGCGCATCTACTACGAGGCCCGCGGCCGACCCGTCTACGCCCTGCGCCGCGTGGTCGGCCGAGGGGCTGACGGCCCGTGACGATCCGCCGCTTCCGCGAGCCGGACCGTTCGGCGATCCATCGGATCACCGTCGCGTGCTTCGAGGAGGTGAGCCTCCACGCCATCGCGCAACGGAAGTACGGTGCCTTCCGCGGCGGCGCGTGGCAGGAACGCAAACTCGCCGACGTGGATGCGGACCTGGAGGAGGATGCGAACGGGGCCTTTGTGGCGGTGGAGGATGACGGCGTCGCGGGCTTCATCACGACGCGCTGCGACGAACGCACGGGGATCGGTCACATCCTCAACGTCGCCGTCGACCCCGACTTCCAGGGGCAAGGCCTCGGCGCCGCGCTCCTCCGCCATGCGCTGGATCACTTCGCCCAGCGCGGCCTGACTCACGCCAAGATCGAGACCCTCGTCAATAACGCCGCCGGCCGCCACCTCTACCCCAAGCTCGGTTTCGAAGAGCTCGCCGGCCAGATCCACTATATGCTCGAGCTGCCTCCACGGCCCGTGCTCTGTGAACCATGAACTGTGGGGTGACGGGAGTCAGGGCCAGGCGCCCATTCCCGCCTCACCCAACAGTCCATGGCTGACAAGGCACCAGTGCGTCTATGGGAAGACATACGCGCCGTGTTTGCTGCCCGTTCCCTGGAGCGCGGACGCCCTCGTCCGCTGGCCTGGCTCGTGGTGGCCCCGGTGTGGCGGCCGTCGCCGTTCTCCCCTCTCCCTTCAGGAGAGGGGCCGGGGGTGAGGCCTCCACCGCGCCGTTCGTCGTTGCCGTGCGAGTCGCCGTCGTAGGACGGAGCGCTGCTCCGTCCTACGACGGCGACGGATGGGCGCGCGGAACGGGCCGTCCACCAATCCAAACAACCACGAGCGATGGGGCACTACGTGTCTGAGAAGCGAAGGGGCAGCAGTTGCGGAGCCCACCCTCCGGCGCCGGTGAGGCCGTCGGCGAGAAGCTCGCCTGTGATCGGGGCCAGCGCGACACCATCCCCCTCATGGCCCGTGGCGAGGAAGAGGCCGTCGAATCCCTGGAGCGGGCCCAGCAGCGGCAGGCCGTCGAGGGAGGCCGGGCGCAGACCCGTGAAGGACCGCACGATATGGAGGTCGGCCAGAGCCGGGGCGAGGCGGGAGGCCTCGGCGGCGATGGAGGCCAGCCCCGACGGGGTGTTCCGCGCGTCGAAGCCCGAGTAGGATCGCGTGCTGCCGAGCAGGAGGTTGCCGTCCTCCAGTTGCTCCAGCACGAGCGTCGCCGGGCGCTCGCCGTCCACGTGCAGCTTCTGACCCACGTACGGGGCATGTAGCACGATGGAGTTGAGCAGGGGCGGCATCGGCTCGGTGACCAGGATCTCCCCGCGCCGCGGCCGAACCGGCAGCGACACGCCCAGCGGCGCGCACAGGTCGGCCGTCCAGGCTCCGGTGGCGAGCAGCACGGCGCCCGCCTCAACACAACCCGCCGGCGTCTCAACGCCCGTTACCCGGCTCCCGTCTTGGAGGAGCCGCAGCGCAGTCTCGCCAAGCCGGAACCCGACTCCGAGGCGGGTTCCGGCCGTGTGGAAGGCGAGGGTCGTGCGCCAGGGATCGGTCTGGCCGTCGGTTGCACAGTAGCTGCCACCGGCGAGGTCGGAGGCGAGGATGGGTTCGGCGGCCTGCACCGCCGAGCCGGAATGAAGCGACACGTCGAGACCCTCGGCCTGACGCTGCGGTGTGGACGCTTCGAGCGCAGCCAACTCCTCTGCGGTCTCCGCGATCATCCAGCTGCCACACTGACGAAAGCCCGTCTCGCCGCCCAGTTCCTCCGCGAGGGCCCGGTACAGGTTCCGGGAACGCCGGGCGAGGTCCAGGTGCGGGCCCGGCGCCTTGGACTGACAGCACACGTGCCCGTCGCACGCGCCCGAGGCGCCCGACGCGAGATCCTCGCGCTCCAGCACCATCACCCGCAGGCCGCGCCTCGCCAGGGAGTACGCGCACGAGCAGCCGATCAGGCCCGCCCCCACGATGAGAACATCGGGCGTCACCGGCCCTCACCCCCGGTCCCTCTCCCTCCGGGAGAGGCGCCGGGGGGGAGGGCGCTCGCCAGCGTCCCCACCGGAAGCGCCCGCACCGGCCCGCGCGCGGGGCGTTCGTCGGGAAGGAGCCGAGGGCCAAGTTCCCGCCGGAGGATCGACTCGATGAGCGGGCCGCAGGTCTGCCCCTGGCAGAGCCCCGTCATCGCGCGCGTGCGCAGCTTCACCCCGCGCAGGGAGCGCGCGCCGTCGCGGACCGCCTCCAGCACATCGGCCTCGCTCACCTCCCGGCAGCGGCAGACCAGTCGCTCCTCGCCGACACGGCTACCCATCGGTCGCCTCGACGACCTTGATGGTCTTGATCTTGTCCTGTGTCGTGATCTTGTCGGCGACCTCCATGCCCTCAGTGACCTGACCGAAGACCGTGTACTCCTGGTTGAGGTGCTTGGTCTTCTCGCGCTCGCCGAGGGTGACATAGAACTGGGTCGAGGCGCTGTCGGGCGCGCTCAGGCGCGAGGGATCGCCCGCGGAGCCGGGCTTGGCCATCGCCAGCGCGCCGCGCCGGTGCTTGTGGGCGTTCACCTCGTCGGGGATCGTGGGCTTGTCCGGGCCTTGGCCCGCCTGGATCACAAAGCCCGGCTCCACCCGGTGCCACACCATGTTATCGTAGTACCCTTCCTTCGCCAGCTTCAGGAAGTTCGCCACCGTCTTGGGCGCGGCGTCCTCGTACAGCTCGGCCACCAGAGCTCCCTTGGTCGTCTCGATCTCTACCGTGGGGTTGTCTCCCTTCTCCGCAGGCGTCTCGGGAGCCGCAGGCTCAACGGGTTCGGGCGGGGCAGGCGCGTTGATCGGCGGGGGCGGCTTGGCCGAGGTGTCCTCCTCGGCGGGAGGCTTGCACCCGCCCAGCGCGAGCCAACAGACGGCGGTCACACCCAACACTCCCAGGATCAGCCGGTTCATCGTGGTCTCCGTCAGTGCGGTTCGGTATACTCGCGGAGGCTCTCGCGCTCCGCCTCGACCATCTCCTCGAACATAGCCTTGATCTGCGGCAGCGTCAAGCGTCCGGCGGTCAGCGGATCGAGCGCCACCGCGTGGTAAGCCTTCCGCAAGTCCCGCTCGAGGATGGCGTCGACGCAGCACTCCTGCAGCGCGACATTCGAGGCGTTCAGCGCGGCCAACTGGGGCGGCAGCGGGCCGACGTGACACGGCGCGATCCGCCCCTGCTCGACCAGACACGGAACCTCGACGCAGCACCCGCCCGGGAGATTGTCGATCAGCCCCTCGTTCAGCACGTTCCCGTTGATCCTCCGTCGCTCGCCCGTGACCAGCGACCGGATGATCCACGAGGCGTACTCCTCGGAGGCGGTGGGCTCCGGGAGCGACTCGGCCGACAGCTCCTGGGTCAGCCGCTCGGCGTGCTGCTGCCAGCGTTCGTGGTCCCAGCCCTCGCGCGGTTGGCGCGGCTCCATGCCGAGCTGCCGGATGTGCTCCGCGTCCTTGTAGAAGTAGGGCACGTACTCGCCCATGTGCCGGGTCGACTCGGTGACGAAGTAGCCGAAGTGCCGGAACACCTCGAACCGCACCGGGTCCTTCGCGAAGGTCTCCGGGTCGTCCAGCGCCTCCCGCAGGCGGGGGTAGAGGTCCTGCCCCTTCCGCTCGAGCCGCAGATACCAGGCCATGTGGTTGATGCCCGCGACCCAGTAGTCCACCTCCCCGTACGGCACGCCCATGTAGCCCGCCAGTTGCCGCGTCGTCCCCTGCACGCTATGGCACAGGCCGACGATCCGCGCGCGCGTGCCCTTCAGCACCGCCCACGTGCAGATCGCCATCGGGTTCGTGTAGTTCAGCCACCAGGCGTCGGGGCAGACCGCCTCGATGTCCCGCCCGATGTCGACCATCACCGGCCCCGTCCGCAGCGCGCGGAACACGCCCCCCGGCCCGAGGGTATCCCCGATGAGCTGCTCGACACCGTAGGCCTGCGGAATGAACACATCCGCCCGCCGATCCTGCTCCGTCCCCACCGCAATCGAGCAGATCACGACGTCCGCGCCCTCCAGCCCCCGCCGCCGATCGGTCGTCCCCTCGACCCGCGTCGGGTACCCGAGCCGCTGCGCCACCTCCTGCGCATACCCGGTGATCGCCGCGAGCTTCTCCTCATCGATGTCCACCATCCGAATGGTGGACTCCCGCAGTTCCGGCTGAGCGAGAATGTCGTTGTACAACCGCCGCGTGAACGTAATCGACCCCGCACCAATCATCGTAATCGTGGGCATGGAGGAGACCGCCTGAGGGTGTAGTACGGGGCTCTTCGACTGTTGCAGCAGCGGGTCCTTGTTTCGGGACTTCCCCTTGACGATGGCGGTCTCACTGGCTATAATACTATAGCTATAATACTATGATAAGTGAGATAACGACCATGCGCAAGGCGCGGAGTGATCGGTTGACGGGGTTGGGGGAACTGCAGCTGCAGGTACTGGAGGTCCTGGAGCGGATCGGCGAGGGCACGGTGTACGAGGTGATGGGGCAGTTCCCTGAGGCGCAGCGGCCCAAGTACACGACGGTGCTCACGGTGCTGCGCAGCCTGGAGAAGAAGGGGTTGGCGGCTCATCGCTCCGAGGGGAGGACGTTCGTCTTTCGGCCGGCGACGGAGGCCGGGCAGGTGCGATCGCAGGTGCTGCGCGAGGTGCTGGAACGCGTGTTTGGCGGCTCGCCGAAGGCGCTGGTGGTGTCGCTGCTGGACAGCAGCGAGGTGACGCCCGAGGCGCTGGCGGAAATCCGGAGGCTGGTCGCGCGAAAGGAGCGTGAGGGCCGTGCTCGTTGAGGTGGTCGTGCGCGTAACGTTGGCCGTCAGCTGCGTGGTGGCGCTTGGGTGGGTCGTAACGAGCGCGCTGGGCCGTCGCGCGTCGGCGGCCCTCCGCTCGGCAGTGTGGCGGGCGATGGTACTGGCCTTCTGGGCCGCGCCGCTGGTAGGATGGTGGACGGCCGCGCACCCGGCCGGGAGAGCGACCATCCGCGTTGAGGCGCCTGCGATGATTGTCGAGCGGCTGACGACGCGGGTGGAGCGAGCTCCTTTGCCGGCCGAGTTCACGCCGGCCTCAGCGACGGGTACGGCGATGCCTGCGCAGAGCGCGCGCGCCGCGCCGGAATGGGTCCCGCCAACTCCGGCGGAGGCCCTGTCCGGGGTCTGGCTGCTCGGCGCTTGGGCAGGGCTGGCCCTGTTCGTGTGGGGGCTGGTGAGCGTGCACGGGTTGCTGCGGTCCTCGGCGGCGTTTGAGAGCCCGGGGCTCCTGGCGGAGGTCGTGCGGCGTGCCGAGCAGTTGGGCTTGCGGCGGGCGCCGCGGGTCGTGTCGAGCGACCGCGTGGACAGCCCCACGCTGATGGGCCTGGCGACACCGACGCTCGTGCTCCCCCAGCGCGTCCCCGCGAATGCGGCTCACCTCAACGCCGCCCTCATCCACGAGCTGGCGCACATCCGGCGCGGCGACCTGCCCATGCAGTTGCTCGCGTGCCTTACGCGGGCTGTCTGGTGGTGGAACCCGCTGGCGTGGCTGGCGGCGAGGAAGCTGTCGGACGCCGCCGAGGAGGCGTGCGACGACTGGGTGGTGGCGCTGACGGGCAACCGGGCGGCCTACGCGGAGGCGGTGGCCGAGTGGGCGCAAGCCGCCCGGTCGCCCTCGCCGCTCACGTGCAGTTGGCAGGGCAGCCGCCTGGTCCGGCGGGTCCGGCGCATCCTGGCCGAGGGGCCGCGCCCGACCCTCACGCTCCCCTCCTGGCAGCGTGCGACGGTGGCGGGCGCGCTGCTCCTTCTCGCCGCGGGAGTGGGTGTCACCCGCCTGCAGCAGACCGCCGCGGCGCGCGCGGAGGGCTCGGCGCCGCACCCGGACGGGCCGCCTCCCCGCGCCCACATCACCGGTCGCGTGGTCTTGCCCGACGGGGTGACGCCGGCGGCTGGGGCGATTGTCTT
>VGFB01000129.1 GCA_016869015.1 Armatimonadota bacterium | reverse complement strand
GCGGGGTCGAGATGGAGCAGTGGGACCGGCTCCTCTTCGACTACCGGTTTGACGGTCCGGGCGGCGACTGGTGGGGCGTGAAGATCATCGACTTCCCCCTCGGCGGCGGGATGCAGTGTACCTGGCAGTTGGCGGACGGCAAGAGCCTCCGTCCGGGCGAGTGGCAGACCGCCGAGGTGCAGATCCACAGCCCCACCTGGCTCTGGGGCGACAAGCCCGACGAGCAGGGCCAGTACCTCTCGTTCCGCTACCAGGGCCGGCCTGACGCGCGTCCGGCGATCCTCATCGACAACGTGCGCGTCGTGCGCGACGCGTTCCGCCTGGAGACGGTCAAGCCCCTTGGCACGCGGCGGGAGGGAGACCGAACCGTGGCGCGGTATGAGGCGCGGATCGCCAACCGGCAGGACACGCCGCTGACCGTGCAGGCGGAGGTGAGGACGGCCGAGGCGGGGCTGAGGGTGGAGGCGCCTGACGAGGCCACGGTGGGGGCGGGGGAGACGATCGCGCTGCCGATCCGTCTGTCCGCCGCCGCCGACGGGGAGGGAGCGCTCCCGCCGCTGTCTCGGGTCTCCACCGAAGTCGTCTTCCGCGTGAAGGGCGAGAAGGACATGGACAAGCTCCTGCAACTTGACCTGACCGTGCCGCTGAGTGAGATCCCCCATCCATGCCTGCTCTTGACGCGGGAGGACGTGCCCGAGGTCCTGGCGCGCATCGAGGCCTCGGCGGAGTGCAAGGCCGTCTACGACGCCCTCAAGCAGGGGGCCGACGCGTGGCTGACCCGCGCGCCCGAGTACCCCGACCGGGGCAGCCAGTGGTGGCACTGGTACACCTGCAAGGCCTGCGGGGCCCGGCTGACGACGAAGTCGCCGACGGAGCATGTCTGCCCCGACTGCGGCGCCGCCTACACCGGCTGGCCCTACGATGACGTAGTCCTCGACCGGCAGCATGGGGCGCTGGCGAACGCGGTCCGCGATCTGGGCCTGATGTACGTGCTGACCGGCGAGGCGGCCTACGCGGCGAAGGCGCGCGAGATCCTCCTGGGCTACGCCGAGCGCTACCTGAGCTACCCGCTTCACGACATCAACGGCAAGCCCGGCAAGGGCGGCGGGCATGTCGGCCCGCAAAGCCTCGATGAGTCGACGTGGCTCATCCCGGTCGCCCAGGGCTTCGACTGCATCCGCGACACGCTCAGCCCTGAAGACCTGCAGACCCTCGCCGAGAAGCTCCTGCTCCCGGCCGCGCAGCTCATCCGCGACCACCAGTGGGGCATCCACAACATCTGCTGCTGGCACGATTCGGCCTACGGACTGGTGGGTCTGGCGCTGGAGGATGGGGGGCTGATCTTCGACGCCATCAACGGGCCGAAGGGCTTCCACGCGCAGGTCGAGCAGGGCGTCACCGACGACGGCTTCTGGTACGAGAGCGCCTGGGGCTATCACTTCTACACGATGATGGCCCTTCAGCCGCTGGCCGTTGCCGCGCGGAATGTGGGGATCGACCTCTACACCGACCGCTACAAGGGGATGTATGACGCCCCCCTGGCCTTCATGGCGCCGGGGGGTGAGCTCCCCGCCTTCAACGACAGCGGCACCGCGAGCGCCCTGGGGCAGGGGAGCATGTACGAGATCGCCTATGCGTGTTGGGCCGATCCGCGGCACCTGCTGCCGATCCTGCAGAGCGGTCGGAAGAGCCTCCAGACCCTCCTCTACGGCGTCGACCTCGGCGAGACGCAGCCCTTCGCCCTGGGTTCGGCGCTCTTCCCGGGCGCGGGATATGTGGTCCTGCGCAGCGGCGCCACGGGCGAAGGGCGCGCCGATCAGCATCTTCCCGAGAACTACCTCGCCCTCGATTACGGACCCCACGGCGGCGGACACGGCCACCCCGACAAGCTCGGGTTCGTGCTGTATGGCCGGGGCAAGCTCCTCGCCGAGGATCCCGGTTGCATCGCCTACGGCAACCCCGCGCACGGCGGCTGGTTCCGCCAGACCCTCAGCCACAACACCCTCATCGTGAACGGGAAGAGCCAGAAGCCCTGCACGGGAGCCCTCCAGTTCACCGCCTTCGGCGACGGCCTCGGCCTGTGCAGCGCCCGGGCGGATGAGGCGTATGACGGGGTCCGCCTCCGTCGTTCGGTCGCCCTCCTCGGCGACCGACTCATCGACCTCGCCCTCGCCGAAGCGCGGCGGGAGTCCACCTTCGAGCTCGCCTACCACAACCGGGGCCTCCTGGAGTGCGCCCTGCCGTTCGCCTCGCTTCCGGAGCCCCCCGCAGGCGACGGCTACTCCTGGGCCAAGGAGTGGCGGAGCGCCCCAGCCCCCGATGCCTGGCAGGCCGTCTGGAGACAGGAGGGCGGCCCGACGCTCACCTTCGCTCAGGCGGCGTCGGACGCTGAGCGCGAGGTCCTGACCGCGATCGGGATGGGCAACCCTACCAAGATCAAGGTGCCCTTCATCGTCTCCCGCGAGACCGGCGCCACGGCCCTCTTCTGCAGCGCGGTGGAGATCACGCCCGGCGAGCCGGTGGCCGACCTCGACGTCCGCGTGCTACCCATCGAGGGCGCGGCGGACACGAACGAGCGGCCCGTGGCCGTCGAAGTCACCGGCGGCGGGCTGCGCGACATTGTGCTCATCAACCCCGCCGGCGGAACCCTCCGCGCCGGGGGGATCGAGCTCACCGGCCGGGGCGCCGCTCTGCGCTACCGCGACGGCGCCCTCGAGCAGACCGTCGCCGTCGGCGACGCCCAGGTCCGCGTCGTCGCGCCCTGACGCCGTCTTCAGGCCGTTGACGTTCTCCGGGACCGTTCGCCGTAGACCCGAGCCCAGAGGAGCCTCCCCCCATGGACCGACGCCGCTTCCTCGCGACCACGACCGCCGGTCTCGGCATGGGTCTCGCCGCCGAGAGCCTCACGCAGGATGCGCCGCCTCTTCGACTGGCCGTCATCGGCACGGGCGGCCGGGGGACGGGGTTGCTGCGCCTCGCCCTGACGTTCCCGGAGGTGCAGGTGCCGGCGCTGTGCGACATCCACGAGGGTCGCCTGAACAACGCCATCACCCTCGTTCGAGAGGCCCGGGGAGCGGCGCCGGAGGGCTACTCGCGGGGCCCCCTGGACTACCGTCGCCTGCTCGAACGCGACGACGTGGACGCCGTGTTGGTGGCCACGCCGATGCAGCTTCACGGGCGGATGTCCATCGACGCGCTGCGCGCGGGCAAGCACACGCTCAGCGAGGTCGCGGCGGCGATGACCCTCGACGAGTGCTGGGGCCTCGTGCGCTCCGAGCGCGAGTCGGGGAAGACGTACATGCTCGCTGAGAACTGCTGCTACTATGGCCAGAACCTCGCGGTGCGGAACATGGCCGAGGCCGGGGCCTTCGGCGAGCTCACCTACGCGGAGTGCGGCTACGTGCACGACTGCCGCGCGCTGGCCTTCGAGGGCGACGGTACGCTGACCTGGCGCGGCGAGCTGGGGCGCGACCACAACGGCAACGTATACCCGACGCACTCCCTCGGCCCGGTCGCCCAGTGGCTGGGGATCAACCGCGGCGACCGGCTGGAGTCGCTCGCGACGATGGCGACGCCCACGGGCTCGCTCCACCGCTACGCGGCCCAGCGGTTCGGCGCCGACAGCCCCCAGGCGAAGATCGACTTCGCCTTGGCCGACAGCACCTCTACCCTCATCCGCACCGCCAG
The DNA here is from genome assembly GCA_016869015.1 of Armatimonadota bacterium. Lineage (GTDB taxonomy): Bacteria > Armatimonadota > Zipacnadia > Zipacnadales > VGFC01 > VGFC01. Next base: position 4,663 of record VGFB01000129.1, on the reverse strand, counting down.
GGGCGCGGTCATCGACCTCCGTTTCGACATGTACTCGGCCCGACCGCACCCCAGCACCACCTACTTCACGCTGCAGGGCCTGACGGGCGCTTACAGCGACACGGGCCGGCAGCAGGAGGTCTGGCTGGAAGGCCGCAGCCCCCAGTACGAGTGGGAGCCCTTCGCGCCCTACGCCGGCGAGTTCCAGCACGACCTCTGGAAGCGCCACGGGGCGCAGGCGTCCCAATCCGGCCACGGCGGCGCCGACTTCTTCGCGATCCAGCAGTTCCTCGAGGCCGTCCGCGAGGGCAAGCCCAGCCCCATTCCCGCCGCGGATGCCGCCGCCTGGAGCAGCATCATCCCCCTGTCCGCCGCGTCCATCCGCGCCGGGGGCGCTCCACAGGCCATCCCCGACTTCACCGAGGGAAGATGGCGAGCGGCGGCCGGCTGAACGCGCCGTTCGCCGTTCCCTGGGAGCGCAGGGCGTCCCGCCGGCTGGCCGGGCTCGTCGTGGCCCCGGTGTGGCCGTGTGCCGTCCGCCGCCGGGCGCTCGGCTGCCGCTGTTGGCCGTCTCCGTGGAAGGCCCGCTGCCCCTCACGGGCGAACGGTCCGCTGAAAGGGGTGAGGCGGATGCCGGAACCGCGCTCCGCGGTCCTCAGGTTGGCGGCCGCTCTGCTGTGGGTGCTGTTAGCCGCCGGTCTCGGCGGAGCGGCCTCGGCGGCGAACCTGATCCTCGACGGCAGCAGCTTCGAGACGGGCTACGACGGCTTCTCCTGCCTGCTCTCTTACAGCTGGAGCAAGCACGGACTGGCGGCCCCTGCCCCCCGGCAGGGCGCCATTGACGCCTCCACCTCCGCGCACGGCCGCCACAGCCTGCGACTGGAGCACGAGCCCCCCTTCGGGCGTAAGGGCTTTACGCCCTGGTGTACCTTCCGCTGGATTCCGGTCACGGAGGGGCAACGTTACACCGTCTCACTCTACGCCAGGGGCTCCCACGAGGGCCAGGCCCTGACGGTCTCGGTCAGTGACGCCTGGCAGGACTGGGGCTGGTCGCACTTCAGCCTCTCCACCGACTGGCGCCGCTACAACCACGAGATCACGGTCGGCGCCACGGAGGCCGGCTACGCGTGGGTGCTCATCCCTTTCCCGGAAGACGGCCCGGCCTGGATCGATGCCGTGCAGCTAGAGACCGGCGGCCTCACCGACTACGCGCCCGGGCGGCCGATCGACCTCGGCCTGCGCAGCAACCGCGCGGGCAAGTGCGAGAACCTGTTTCGCGTCGGCGATGAGGTCTCGCTCACCGCCACGCTGTTCGGCCGTGGAGACGCCGACCCGGAGGTCCTCCTGCGCTATTCGGTGGAGGACTACTTCGGCCGGATTCCCTACCGGGGCGAGGCCCGAGCGGTTGTGCCGTCGGGCGCCGCCGCCTCCGTTGAGCTCCCCCTCGGCGCCGTACCGCGCGGGGCCTACAAGGCCACCGTGGAGGCGGTCGCTTCGACGGGCGAGGTCCTCGACTTCGAGGAACTCGCGTTCGGGGTCATCGCTCCCGGTCGGAAGGCCTCCACCGTTGAGTCCCAGTTCGGGACACATGGCTTCCCGCACAGCGTCCTGGAGGAGTGCGGGGTGCGTTGGGTCCGCACCTACCTTCTGGCGTGGCCCGCGGTTGAGCCGGAGCGGGGCCGCTTCAGCTGGCCGGAGGAGCGGGCGGAGGACCGGCTGTTCCTGGACAGCCTCGCGCGGCACAAGCTCGACGCTCTGCCCGTGCTGCAGGGAACGCCGGAGTGGGCGCGGACGCAGACGCCCGCCCATGGCGGCTGGGCGAAGGACCAGTCCGAGGGGGCGAAGCTGCCCGACCTTGAGGCCTGGCGGGCCTATGTCTCGGCCGTGGTCTCGCGCTACAAGGACCGCTTCCACTGCTGGGAAGTGATGAACGAACCGACCGCCTGGATGAACGCCGAGGACTACCTCCCCTTCCTGAGGGTCGCGTACGAGGCCGCCAAGGCCGCCGACCCCGACTGCCGCATCGTCGCCGGGGACACGGCCTGGAAGAACACTCCCTTCCTGCAAGAACTCCTCGACGCTGGTGCGCTGCAGTACATCGACGTGTTCTCCGGCCACTTCTACGGCGTCGCCCAGGCCGGTCCGCCGGAGGTGAAGTTCGGCGGTGAGGGCGCCGACGCCATCGTGGCCTTCCTGCGCGACGCCTTCGAGCGCCACGGCAAGCCCCAGCTGGAGATCTGGAACACCGAGGAGGGCACCTACGTCCCGTCGTGGTACCGGAAGGAGATCATGCCCAAGTCCCGGGAGCCCTGGCACCGCGTCCCCGATGTGCGCCGGCAGGCGCGCGACATGGTGCGCTCGCATCTCATCGAGCTTGGCGCAGGCATCCGCAAGGTCTTCTGGTTCTACGAGCTCTACTCGGAGCAAGGCTCCGACGCGCGCTGGATCATCCGGCCGGAGGGGATGTACGCCATCGAGTGGGACGGCGCGCCGCGTCCCGCCCTCGTGGCCTACAGCGTGCTGACCGAGAAGCTGGAAGGCGCCGAGCCCCTGGGGCGCGAGGTCGACCTGGGGGAGAAGCTGCACTGCTACGTGTTCGCCCGGGGCGTGGGCTCCGTCGCCGCGGCGTGGTCCTGGGACGCAGGCGCTCGCCAGGTCGCCCTGAAGCTGCCGGACCGCCCCGGCCTCCGGGTGTCGGACATGATGGGCAATCCGGTGCCGAACGGCGCCGTGCCGCTGACCGGCGATCCGGTCTACATCGAGGCGCCCGGGCTCTCCGCCGAAGCTCTGGCCGCGGAGCTGGGAGCCCGCGAGTAGCCCGGGGTAGCCGGGCACGGGAGGGCTGACCCATGCTGGCGACACTGCTGGGAGTGATGACCGTGCAGGTGGCCGGACAGGGCGACTTCCGCGACCACGGGGTCGGCGCGCCGGCCGCCGAGAGCCGGGGCGTCGTTTGCCTGGAAGACGGCCACGGCCGCTCGATTGCCCTCTGTTGCGCCTGGGATCAGAGCCCCCGCGGGTGGGTCCTGCTCACCGATGTCGATTCCGGCGAGACCCAGCAGCTCTTCTACCCCGAGGGCGTACCGAACTCCGCGCCCTTCGCGTCGCTGCTGAGCAGCAACGGGCGCTTCTACACCTTCGCGGGCCAGGTGCTTCTGGAGCTCGACCCGACCCGCCGCGAGTGGCTCTTCTCCGGCATACCCGCCCCTGAGGAGGAGTGCTACTGCGGCTCGGCGATGTGCGACGGGCCCGACGGCCGCATCTACGCGGGGAGCTACCCGAACTGCCGGCTCGTGTCCTACGACCCGGCGACCCGGCAGGTGCAGGACGTAGCGCAGCTCGACCCCGCGGAGCACTACGTGATGTCCCTGGTCGCCGGCCCCGACGGCTGGCTGTACGCCGGGGTTGGCACCGCCCGCCAGAACCTCGTCGCCTGCCGGCCCGACACGGGCGAGGTGCGACCGCTCGTGGAAGAGGCCGACCGACAGCTCGGCTCGGCGACGGTCTACCTGGGCCGCGACGGCAACGCCTACGGACGGTGCGGGGAACGCTGGTTCCGGATGTCTGCGGGCCGGGCGGAGGTGATCCCGGAGAACGAACGCGCGCCCGCTCAGCCGACCGGCGCCATCGACTGGGGCCGCCGCGGCGGCGCCTTCCCGGACGGTCGTCGGTTGCGGACGCTCGACCTTCCCGAGCGCTACCTGGAGCTCGAGAGCCCCCCGGCAGGCGCAGTGAAGCGTTTGGCCTTCGCCTATGAGTCCGAGGGCGCGATCATCACCTCCCTCGCCGTGGGACCGGGCGGGCTGGTCTACGGCTCGTCGGCCCACCCCATGCACCTGTTCGTCTGCGACCCGGCGAGCGGGACGCTGGCCGACTGGGGCGGCATCCCGCGCGTGGGAGGCGGCAACTTCTGCGCGATGGCGACCCAAGGCGGCTACCTCTTCGGCGCCGCTTACTCCGGCGGCTATCTCTACCGCTATGACCCCGGCAAGCCGTGGAACGGAGAGACGGGCGACGATCCGAACCCGCGTCTCATGGCCCAGTACGGCGAAGACGTTCACCGTCCGCGCTGGTGTCTGGCCCACCCCGACGGGCGGCATGTCATCATGGCGGGGTTCATGGGCTATGGGCTGCGCGGAGGCGGCCTCGCGATCCATGCTGTGGACACGGGCGACACCCAGCTCCTGGAGCATACCGACGTGATCCCCGATCACAGCACAATCGCGCTTGCCGCGCTGCCCAACGGCGATCTCGTCGGCGGCACGAGCGTTCAGACTCCTGGCGGCGGCCATGCGACCGAGACGGAAGCCGTCCTGTACGTGCTGGACTGGGCCACGCAGCGGGTGGTCTTCCGCATCGTGCCGTCGCCCGGCGCGGCGGAGGTCGTCAGCCTGGCTCTCGGCGTTGAGGGTCTTGTCTACGGGGTCGCGAGCAACAGGGAGCTGTTCGTGTTTGACCCCGCGAAGCGGGAGATCATCCACCGCGCGAGCCTCGCGCAGCACGGCGGTCTGCCCCGGCAGGTGCTCGTGAGCGGTCCCGACGGGCGAGTCATCGGGACCCTGAGCCGGGCCATCGTCCGGATCGAGCCGACCACGTTCGCTGTCGAGAAGCTCGCCGACACGCCGGTCGCCGTCAGTGCCGGCGTCGCCGTAACCCAGGGCCGCCTCTACTTCGCCTCCGGCTC
>VGFB01000128.1 GCA_016869015.1 Armatimonadota bacterium | reverse complement strand
ACGTCACCGACCGGCAGCTGCGGCTGGGCGAGTTTGAGCCGAAACGGTGGAAGGTGCTCTTCCTGCCGCGGGCGGACGCTCTGGGCGATGCGGAGGCGCGGGCCATCCGCGGTTTCGTCGAGGGCGGCGGCACGCTCATCGCGGACGTGCGCCCGGGGCTCTTTGACGACCACTGCAAGCCGCGCGAGACGGGCGCGCTCGATGACCTGTTCGGCATCCGTCGCCAGGGGCCGGGCCAGGCGAAGCTCACCGCCGCGACGCTCGGCGTCGGGCCGCAGGCCCTCGCCATCGAGAAGGCTCCTGTCGACCCGTCGGTGACCCTCGCGGGCGGCGAAGCGGCAGGCGACGCTGAGGGTGTTCCCCTCCTCATCACACACCAAGTCGGGCAGGGACGCGCGGTGCTGCTGAACGTGGCGGCCGCGAGCTACCCGAAGCTGAACGCCAGCGACTCGCCCGAGGCCGCGGCGTCGCTTGTCGCCTCACTCCTGGCCGAGGCGGGCGTGCAGCCGACGATCCCCCTGACCGGGGCCAAGGGTGCCCGGGCGCGCGGGGTTGAGGTAGTCCGTTGGCGGAACGGCGACCTCGAGATCGTCGCGCTGTTCCGTGAGGGCGGCGCGGGCGCCGAGAGGGTCCGGGCGCGCTTGCCGAAGGCGCGCTACATCTACGACCTGCGACAGCGGAAGGCCCTCGGCGAGCGCGCGGAGTTCACGGCGGACCTCATCCCGAACCGCGCGACCTTCCTTGTGCTCTGCAGCCGGCCGGCCCCAACGCCGACGATCAAGCTCGACCCCGGGTCCGTCGCACGCGGCGAGGTCGCCCAGGCCACGATCTCGGTGCCGGGCGCCGAGGGGCTGCACGCCTTCCGGATCCGCGCGCAGGCCGGCAAGCAGCCGCTGGATTGGCTGGATCAGAACGTCCTGGCGGGGAGCCGGGCCGCGTCCTTCGATGTACCGGTGGCCCTGAACGACCCCGTCGGCGAGTACCAGATCAGCGCGATCGACCTGTTCACCGATCAGCCGACCACGGCGACGCTCGTCGTGAAGTAGCCCCTGTGCCACCCGCGTCCCGCTCATGGGCGGTTCGTTCATCGACGGGACGCCGATGCCACGCCGGCGGAGGCCACCATGCACATGCTGAGACTGCTCCCAGTACTGCTCGCGGTTACCGGCCTCGCCCGCGCGGAGGACAACTACGACATCAAGGTCTACCCGTGCCCGAGGGCGGAGAGCCCCCTGACCGTCGATGGCGCGCTGGACGAGCCTGCCTGGCAGGCGGCGCCGCTGGTCAGCGGCTTCACGCGGTATGACAAGCCCGAGGTCCTGGCTGTGCAGGCGTACTTCCGCGTCCTGCACGACGAGCAGCGCCTCTACTTCGGCGTGGTCTGCGATGAGCCGCTGATCGAGAGGCTCGCGCCGGTGGCTCAGGGGCGCGACACCCACGCGGTGTTCGACGGCGAGGCGCTCGAGGTCTTCATCGATCCCAGGCATGACCTCAACTACTACCAGCTGGCGGCGAACGCGGCCGGGAGCGTCTGGGACTCCCGCGGGTCCGACACGGCCTGGAACGCCCAGGTCAGCGCCGCAGCAAAGCTCGACCCGGCGAGGAAGCAGTGGTCGCTGGAGTTCGCGGTTCCCTTCCGGGACCTGGGGATTACGCCGACCGCGGGCGCCGTGCTCGGGTTCAACGTCTGCCGCAACCGCTATCTCGGGTCGAGTCGAGAGTGGAGCAACTGGGCGCAGACGAAGGCGAACTTCCACGACCCCGAGCGGTTCGCGCATCTCGTCTTGGACCCCACGCCCGAGCGACTGGCGGCGCTCGCGCCCGAGTTCCGGAAGGGCGAGCGCCGCGGTCCATTGGCCATCTACAGCAATGAGGGGTTCGCCAACCGCTCGTACCTGGCCCTGGCCCGCGACAGCCTCCGCCGCGTCGAGCAGCAGCTGGCGAATCTGCAGCAGGTCGCCCGGAAGCAACAGGATGCCGCTACGCGCGAGGAGCTCGCGAAGCGCCTGGAGGCGTACCGGGAGGAGATCCGGCCCTTCCAGACTCAGGTAGGCGGCGAGGACAGTCTGGACGCCGCGGCCTGGATGCGAATCGACCTGCGCGCCGAGCAGCTGGTGCAGGAGCTTGGCGACGCCCTCTGGGAGGCCCGCCTCACGGCCCTCCTCTCGGGCATCTAGTGCTCTGTCAGCCGTGATTCCTTGGGCCGTTCTCGCGTCCAGGAGGACAGGCATTCCTGCCTGTCCTCCCGGGAACCCAACGAATGACGCTTGACAGACCACTGGCGCCCTGTCAGCCGTGAAGTCTTGGGTCTTCGTGGGTCGGCTCACCAGAGCCGACAGAGCCTTCAGGTCAATGCCGGACGGCGTCGGCTCTGGTGAGCCGACCCACGACGACAAACGGCAACTGCCAGAATCACGGCTGACACGCCACTGGCGCGGCCATCTGAGAACCGGCGCGGCACCGACGCCATCCGCCGTCGCAGGTCGGGACTCCCGTCCCGCTGCCGTCCCCAGGACTGCCTCACGGGTCTGTGGTTCCCATCGGGGAGGTCGATCGCATGGTTCTGCTCTTCTTGAGGCACGGAGAGGCCGAGAAGGGCTCTCGCGACGTCTCGGACTCGCAGCGGCGGTTGGTCGAGGTGGGACGGATCGAGAACCGTCTGTGCCTGGAGGCCGCGCGGCGTGCTGGGGCGCGACCCGACGCGATCGTGACCAGTCCGCTGGTGCGTGCGGTCGAGACGGCGGACATGGCCGCCGAGACCTTCGGACTGCCGCGGGCGATGCGCTCTGACGAGCGGTTGGCGTGCGGGGCGGGGTTGGCGGACGTCCGGGAGGTCGTGGCGGCTCACCGCGTCGAGACCTTGATGCTGGTGGGGCACAACCCGGACTTCAGCGAAGTGGTCGGCGAGCTCATCGGGGAGGCCCGCGTAACCCTTAAGACCAGCGGGATGGCCTGCGTCACGCTGCCGGTGGTGGCGCCCGGCGCGGGACGGCTCGAGTGGCTGATCAAGCCGAGCCTGTTCGCCCGAGACTGACGACGGGCGGCACAACCCCTCCGGAGGCGGACGGCGATGTTGTCCTTGGCCTTGGTGGCCCTTCCATCCTTCACGCAGGAGGCGCCCGGGACGATGGGCGCGCCCGTGCTGCGCCCGCCCTTCCCCCTTGCGCAGTGCGTCGTGGTCCACCCCGCGTCGCCGGTTGGCGTCGAGCAGGCTCAACGGCTCGCCGCAGCCCTGGGTCGGGGGGCGCGGACGGTGCCCGAAGAGGCGGCCCTGGAGCCGTCGAGGCTGCGGCTGACGGACGACATCGCGGCGAAGCCCCACATCCTGCTCGGGAACATCAACACGAATCGCGGGCTCCTGAGCTACTACGCCGACCTCCTCGATTTCTCCGACGCCCATCATCCGGGCGGCGATGGGTACGTGATCCGCACCGTGCCGGGCGGCTGCGCGCGCGGCGGCGACGCCCTGATCGTCGGCGCCGGCAGCGAGGGGGGGCTGCAGCGTGGGACGGAGCGGCTCCTGGAGCTGCTGGCCGCGGCCGAGCCGAACCAGCTCTCCTTCGTCCTTGACGCCAAGCTCGAGGGCCGGCTGACGCAGGTTCTCCCGCTGTCCGCCTGGCCGGAGCCCTTCGATCCCCAACGCTACGCCACCACCGGCTACTATGAGATGGCCTACCTCCCCAGTTACGCCTACGCCCTTTCCGGTCATCTCCCGGCGGCCCAGGTCACCGTCGCCGGTCTGCTGAAGGGCGCTGAGGAGAACGGCGGGTGGTACCCGGTGAGCGACTACCAGCTGGAGTGGCTCACCCGCGCGTGGGGTTACGTGCGGGATGCGCCGGGTGTCGCGGTGCAGGACGCCGCGACAATCGACAACGCCTTCCTGCAGACGCTGCACCGCTACCGGAACGAGTACTGGCGCGCGCGCGACGGCTCCTACATCGGCGGCCGACACCAGACAATGGGTACGAGCGCCTACCTCACCGCCGTGCGCCTGCTGCTGCGACGCGGCAACCCCGACGCCTCCGCTCGAGCGCAGCTCGAGCAGTGGCGCGCCGAGTGTGCCGCCTACTTCGCCAATGCCGCCCAGACGTTCCACGACGACCTGGAAGGCATCCCCTGCTACCACTCCTTGCAGCCCATCGCCGATGAGGCCTTGCGGAACGGCGACGCGGCCTACTTCGACACCAACCTCGACCTCGCCGTCCGCCGAGCCCTCGCGGTGACCGACAACCTCGGCTTCTACGCCGGCACCGGGACCTACGAGGAAGCGCGCCCCGGCACGACCCGTCAGGGCATCATGCTCGGCTATCCTCTCGCCATGGCCGCCGGCCTCAACGGCGACCCGGGCGCCGAGTGGCTGCTGCGCCACTTCCCGGGCACGGGGCGGAACACGTGGGGCCTCACCGTCGGCTGGGGCGCCCGGGCCTTCGCCCGGCCGCCGGATGCGCCCGCCGAGGAGCCGCGGCAGCTGCTGGGTGTGATGGCGGTACCGGTCGGGCCCTATCGCGAGGGACGCCTCAAGGCCCCGTTCCACGCCCCGCCCTTCGAGAAGCTCTGCCTCCGCGACAGCTTCGACGCGCGCGGCCAGTACATGGTCCTGCAGGGCTTCCAGGAGCTCGCGGCCGACAACCTGCCGCCCAGCGACGCCAACTCGGTCATCCGCTACACCGACCTCGGCCACATCTGGCTGTACGCCAACTCCGAGCGCTCCGGCAACTTCCATCGGAACGCCGTCCACCTTGCCGACGGCCTGAATGAGACGCGCGGAGCGCCCGCCTGCGAGCTCGTGGCGAACCTCGACGTCGGCCCGGTGGCCGTCGTCGCCAGTCGATTGCGTGACTACGTCGCGGCCGACTGGACCCGCTACGTCTTCTGGCGCAAAGGGCGCTACCATCTGCTGATCGACCGGCTCGACCGGACGCGCGAGGGCGACCTCTCGGCCATCTGCACCTTCCGCACGCCCTGCGCCGCCGAACCGATCGACGGCGGGATGCGCGCGTGGGAAGGCGGCGCCGAGATGCGCGTCCTGAACGCCGACGGCCTCACGCCGTCACTGCGGCGGCACCCGGGCCTGGAGGGCGCGGCCATCCCGACGTTCCTCCGACAGAGACGCCCGCTGGCCGGCGCGGCGAGCGGCCACACGGTCTTCCGCAATCTCCTCTACGCCTCCGATGCTCAGCGCCCCCTGTCTTTGGAGGTGCGCCCGGTTGGGGCGTTCGCGGCGATGGTGCGCGGGGGGACGCCCGAGGGCGAGGAGATCGCGCTCCTCGGGTTCTGCCCCGAGGGCGAGAGGATCGCCGAGGCTTCGCTGGAGGCGAGCGCGCCGCTCTTCCTCATTGCCCCGGACGCGGTGATCGCCGAACCTGACACGCTGAAGCTCGGCGGCGTCCCCATCGGTCCGGGCCTCGGCCCGGAGCGGCTCAGGGCCGCTCTGGAAGCCCTATGGGACGCCTTGCCTGAGGCCGGCGAGGTCGAGGCGGCCGCGCTGCCGCGCCGACCTGCGGAGCATCTCTTCGGCTTCGCCGGCTTCACTCCGCGCGGCGAGGCGATCCTCGGGCCGGACCTTGCGGTGGAGCCGGAGCCGATCAGCGGCCTCGCCCTTGACCTCATCGACGGGACAACCCCGCTGTGGCAGGGCGTCGCATTCCCGGCGGATCGCGACGTGCGCCTGCGGCTCGATCTGCGCCGGCCCGAGCGCCTGGAGGCCCTCGAGATCGCCACGGGCCTGCTGACCGGCACGAACGTGGTGCCCGATCCTGCCACGCTGCCGCCGCCGCGTCCGGCCGGGCTCACGCTCGACGGCGTTGCCCGCGAGGTGGAGTTCGCCTGCGGGTTCACCTACGAGCCGCTGCACAAGGGCGTGGTCTGCCCGATGGGCCGCTGGCGCGCGGAGCTGGGTGGGGCGGAGGCGCGGGAGGTCGAGCTCACGTTGCCGAGGGACGCCTGGCCCGGCGGCGCGGGAATGCGCGAGCTGATGGCGCGGCGCGCGGGGACGAACGACGTCGCGCCGACTCACCTCGCCGAGGGGGACCTCGACGGTGACGGCCCCGCCGAGCTGCTGCTGGCCGCCGATACGGGCGAGGTGGTCTGCCTGTCCGCCGATGGCCGGGAGCGCTGGCGGCGGACGCTTGGCGGACCCGTGACCGCCCTGGAGTGCGTGGACCTGGGCGAGGCGACCCCCGCGCTGCTGGCGACCACGCGCGAGGCGCTTCTGTACCGCCTGACGCCGGAGGGTGAGGTGGCGTGGATCGCGGATTTCATCGGCGAAGCGCAGGAGAACGGCGACCTGCCGACCGGCTACAGCATCGGGCGGTGGATCGACCGCGACGGCCAGCCCGAGATCCTGTGCGGGAACTACAACGCGTGCAGCTTCGTGACCCCGGACGGCGCGCGCGTCGAGTATTGCCGGGCCAATGGCGCCTTCGAGACGATGATGCTGCCTGACGGTCTCGACCTGAATGACGACGGCATCGAGGACCAGCTGCTGTACAACGTGTGGCAGAGCCTCTCTGTGATCGACGGAGCGCAGCGCAAGAACGTCGGCTCCCGCAGCGCCCCGGGCGGCGAGGGGCTGCTCTTCGAGTGGTGGCGGCGCGATCCCGCCGAGCCGCTGGCGTTGATCGCCGCCGAGAGCGGGATTGGCCTGATGAACGCGAAGACGGGGGAGTTCCGGTGGCGCAGGAACATCCCTCCGCTGAGCGGGGCCGCGGTCGGCGACTTCGGCGGAGAGCTCGGGCGCGTGGCCGTTGTGACGAAGAGGGACGGCTTCGTGCTCGCCTTCAGCGAGGCGGGCGAGATGGTGCGGCGCGTGCGAGTGGACGGGCTCCTCGATTGCGCAACAGTCGTGACGCTGCCCGACGGCGCGCAGCGCCTGGTGGCCTCGACGGACACCGAGCTTGTCTTCTTCGACGCTGAGTTGAGCAACCCGGTCTCCACCGCGGACGGACCCGCCGTTCGTCTGGCCGCACTGTCGGAGCCCGGGACCTTCGCCGCCTTGCGCCCAACCGCCCGCGTGGATGTCTACCGCCTGCCGTGACCTCGCCGCGCCGTTGCCGTGCGTCGTTGCCGTTCCGTGCCTGCGGGTCGCCTGACCCGCGCCGTTGCCGTGTCGTCCGCTACGGTGCCAGCCGCAACACCCTCACCGCCTCGCCACCGAGGCTCACGCTGAGCGTCTGGGCGCCGGGCTCAATCGTGCCGAGCGTCGCCCCGCGATCCAGGTCGGTCACGGTCATGCGCGCCGGCAGGTCGAGCTTCACGCGGACCGTCCCGTCCGTCTGCGCGTGGTAGTCGGCCACCAGCAGCACGATCTTGTTCCCCAGCTGCATGCCGCCGGCTCGTCCGCGCCCTTCCACCTCCGGCCGGAACGGCTCCCCGTCGATGAGGACGTCCTCTACCGACGCGACCGCGCGGATGGCCCGCGCGTAGGCGGCGAGCAGGTCGGCGTCCCAGACCCGGCTGCTCCAGAAGTTCACTCCCCGCGACCCGTTGCACAGCACCTCCAGCAGCGTGGCGTAGAACGCCTCGCCGGGGAACGTCCCCGCATCGCCCGGGGTGATCCACGGTAGCTGATCGCTGCGCGGGAGCTGCGCCCGATCCTGGCGGACCTCGTTGCCGACGAGCTCGATGTGGTACGGCTCCAGGGGGGTGTACGTGCTGACCTGGCCGCTCTGCATCGCCTCCGGGTAGAGCCGGTCGAAGGGCCAGAAGTACTGGTAATTCCGCCCCGGGCGGAAGTCGTACACGCCCATCTCGCACGGCGGCCCGCCGCCCTCCCGGACGGCGTCCTGAACCGCCTGCCGCAGATCGAGCCACATCGCCTCGCCCTGCTTCAGCCTCCACTCCTCCCACGTCTCGATCCCGCTCGCGGCCTTGGCCGCCGCGCAGCGCGTGCACTTCTCGGCATCCACCGGGCCCTGCCAGCTCCACAGCTCGATGTCGCAGTGCAGGTAGCTCGGACGCAGGACCTGCACCGCGGCCGCGACCCGCTCCAGGTCCTCGTCGTACCAGGGGCCGCGATACGACGGGCACAGCGCTGACCCGTGGGTCCCGTCCACGAACTGACAGTACAGCTCCGGATCGGCCTGGTGCCGCTCCAGCATCCGGTGCCAGGTGGAATCGATCGCCTGGAGGCGATAGCCCCGGTCGCGCACCTGGGCGGCGAAGTCGATGGCCTCCTGGTCGTTGGCATCGAACCAGGTCGCCATGACCGGCACGGTGTTGAGGCCGAGGCGCTCGAACGCCTCCTCCCACCGCGGCCAGGCCTGCGTGGCGCCCAGGTCCCACCACGACAGGCTGGTCATCAGACGCTGCGGCCGGACCGGCTGCGGCGGGACCTCGATGAACTCGAACGGCACGCTCATGCGC
>VGFB01000127.1 GCA_016869015.1 Armatimonadota bacterium | reverse complement strand
AGGCGTCGGTCTGGTCGTCGTTGGCGGCGTAGCGGCGGATCAGCTTCCAGTCGCCCCGTCGCACCCACGTGCCCGGGCCGGTCTGGTCATGGCAGTCGTGGGGGAAGTGACAGAAGACCGTGTCCCGCGTCGCCTTGCCGCCGCGCAGCACGGGCAGGAAGCTCACTCCGTCGAAGGACCGCCCGGCCGGCGGATCGAGCCCCAACAGCGGCAGCAGCGTCGGGTGGAAGTCGACGCTGGAGATCAGCGCCTCGGTCCTGGCGCCGGGCGGCGTGACGCCCGGCCACACCACCGCGCACGGCACGCGCGTCCCGCCCTCGTACAGCGTCGCCTTCCCGCCGCGCAAGGGGGCGTTGCTGGTGGGCGGGTCGTCCATGCCCCAGCGCTCCTGCATGCCGGGCTCCCACCAGTCCACGCCGCCGTTATCGGAGAAGAAGACGAAGATCGTGTCCTGAGCGAGGCCCGCCTCGTCGATGGCCCGCATGACGCGGCCGACGCCCTCGTCGAGGCTGTGGAGCATCGCCGCGTAGACCGGGTTGCGCTGGCCGGCGTCGGGGTCGCGGAGGGCCCGGTAGTGCTCCACCAGCCCCGGCTTCGCATCCCACGGGCTGTGCACCGAGAAGCACCAGTAGTTCACGTAGAACGGCGCTGCCGCGTTCGACCGGATGAACTTCACCACTTCCCCCGATACGCGGTCCTCGATGTGCTCGCCGGGCTCACCGGTCGGCAGGCCCTCGGGGAACTTCCAGGGCCCCAGGTAGCTGCCTGCCGGTCCAGGCCCGGGGTAGTGGGGGAAGTCGACATCGAAGCCCTGGTGGAGGGGGTCGTACGGCTCGCGGCCCAGGTGCCACTTGCCGAAGTGGCCGGTCGCATAGCCCGCCGCCTTCAGCCTCTCCGCCAGGGTGGTGTACTCCTGCTTGAGGCGGGTGAGGCTATTGGCGATGAGGACCTTGCGCGTCGCGGGGGCCTTCTCCTGAAGCTCCTGCTCCAGGATCTCCTCGGGCAGATGGCAAGCCGGAGTGGTGATCCCGATGCGGCCTGGGTAGAGGCCGGTCTGAATGCTGGCCCGCGTCGGCGAGCAGAGCGGGTTGGCCGTGTAGGCCTGAGTGAAGCGCAGGCCCCGCGCGAAGAGGGCGTCGATGTTGGGCGTCTGATGGTACGTGCTGCCGCAGCAGCTCAGGTCGCTCCAACCCAGGTCGTCCGCGAGGAAGAAGACGAGATTGGGTCGTCGTTTCTCGGCGCCGGCCTGGCCCAGGCCGCGAAGAGCGGTGGTCGAGGCGGCGCCCAAGGCGGCAGCGCGCAGGAAACGGCGGCGATCGAGGGACATGTCACGTCTCCTCCGTCGTCAGTCCAGGGGTCCTGGGCGGGGGATGACTGGCGCGGTCGCGACGCGCGGACGGATGGCGAGCCAGTCGACGCCCTGGAACTGCGGGTCGGGCTCGCGGCGGACTTCCTCGTCGCCGAGGTACGGGCACATGGCGTCAATCCACGTGATGAGCCGCAGGCGGCTGACCTCATCGACCTTCACCCCGTGGTGGTCGCCGCTGGAGACCAGGTCGATGAGCGGGCTCTTGTAGGACAGGCGCGTCATGGGCTCCGGAGTCTGGTAGGCCACCGGGTCCGTCGTGGCATAGCCCTCAACCATCAGCGGTCGGGCAACGCCGAAGCCGGGCGGGGGCTCGGCGGGCGGCTGGTAGGGCTGACCCCAGGTCGGGCTGCCGATCAGCGTGACGTACGGCTCGTCGAACATCAGGTAGCCGGGCCGACGGGTGAGGTCCAGGGTCTTGCGCGCTTCGCCGCCGCCCTGATGGCACTTCCCGCAGTACCGGTCGAGAACGGGCTGCACGTAGCGCTCGTAGCTGACCGAGGTGTCCTCCCACGGAGGCGGGGTGATCTTCCGCGGCTCATGGGCGAGGGCCAGCGCGGAACCGCGGTAGGCGGGGGCGGTCGAGTGCAGCTCGTGACAGCCCAGGCAGCCGCGACGCTCACCGGGCATGACGTTCACGAAGCTGCGCATGGTGTGCAGAGCGCGCTGCTGCCCATCGAGGAGCTGGAAGTGCAGGGACTTCCCGGGCGGGGCGTAGAACGCCACGGAGCCGTCGGCCTCCAGGGGCACCGTGCCCAGCACGCGCTTCACGCCCTCCGACTGCACCATCGAGACGACGGGCCCGGTGGAGATGTACGGGCGCCGGTGCCAGTAGGTGTAGGTCTTCGGGTCGATGGCCATGACCCGCAGGAACCGGGCCCGTCCGCGCAGTTGTGCGGGGGCGCCATCGTACACGTCGTTGCTGTAGATCACCCCGTCCTGGGGCTCCAAGCGGGTGGCCCGATCCGGCCAGGCGACGGCATCGGGGATGACCGGCGGGCGAGGTCGCGGCCGAAGGGGGATGGCGTGGAGGATGTTGTTCACGCCCTCGTAGACCAGCTCGCGGTTGCCGCCGACGTCCATCAAGTAGAGGACGAACTTGCCCCCGCGATTCGCGGAGACCAGGAAGTCGCGCTCGGTGAGCGGATAGGGCGAGTAGTAGGCGCCATAGGCGCCGCTGGCGTGGTAGTCGGGGGATTCCACGGGATCGGCGGGACCGTTGCCCACCTCGGGCCACTCGAGATCGGCGGTGACCTTGGCGATCCCGTCGGGGAAGTTGAGGCCCCGGCTGGGATCGATGAGGGCGATCGAGCCGGCGAACCAGTTGTGATGCGCGCTGCCGGTCGCCATGATCCGGTCGCTGCCGGGGATGCTCCGCGCGTCCTTCACCAGATCGGGCCAGACGCTCTGGTTGCCCCAGTAGAGGCTGACATGGGTCCCGTCCGGGTTGACCGTCCACAGCTTCTGCGCGCGCCACAGGGGCTTGTCCGTGTACTCCCAGCGGGTGTAGAGGAGGCGGCCGTCGTTCATCACAGAGGGCAGGTAGTCGGGCTCGTTGTTGCCCGAGATGAGGTAGATGTCCCGCCCCTGCAGGTCGCAGCGCGCGAGGACATAGGCGTTGGTCGGAGGCATGCAGCGGACGTACGTGTGGGCCCGCGTGGTGGAGAAAACGACGTGCTTCCCGTCGGGCAGGTAGATCGGGTCGAGGTCGTCATACGGCCCGTCGGTGATCTGCCGCAAGCCGGAGCCGTCGGCGTTGATCTCGTAGAGGTGGAACGACTTCTCGTTGTGGGGCTTGAAGCAGAACAGCACGCGCCGGCCGTCGAAGGACACGTCCGGCCGCCAGAACGAGCCGTGCAGCGGAGCCTGAGGCATCAGCTGGGTGAGCTTGCCCGCGGGGGAGAGGCCGTCGAGGACCAACAACCGCCCGCCAGGGACGGCCATGTAGCCCAGCCGATGGCGCGTCTCGTGGGGCCACTCCGAGCCCTGCGGGAGGGGCATGTCCACCAGGAGGATCTGGGTGAAGTCGAGCGCCGGGTTGGCGAACATCAGGGCGCGCTTCACCTCGCGCACCCGGAAGTAGAGGTCGGCGCTCGGACCGGAGAGCGCCTCGGCCTCGCGTTGGAGGGCGGCGAGCTCGCCGGGCTCCGACCGACCCAGGCGCTCGGCAAGCTGACGAGTCCAGCCGATCTCGGCGAGGATGCGCTCGCGAGAGGGGTCTTGTCCGGCCTGGTGGAGCCAATCGCGCTCCAACGCCGCCCGGGCCTCCTCGGGGGGCAGGTCGCGAGTGACAGGCGTCTCGGGCCTCACGTAGGGCGCCACGGCCTCGGACTGGTAGGGTCGGAAGTCGATGCGGCGCCCGGCCTCGAGCATCAGCTCGATCCATTCGGGGCTGAAGCGGGCCGCCTCGCCCTGCGCCTGCAGGGCCTCCAGCCGGTGCGCGAGCCCGTCGGCCTCCTCCCACAGCCGGGCATCCTCCGGAGCCTGCTTCGCCCGCTGGCTCTCCGTAAGCGGCCGGTACTCCAGGAGCATCCCCACCAGTCGCTCCGCCTGCTGAGCCTGCAGGTCGCCGTCTCGCGCGGTCAGGAAGCCCAAGGGACTGGCGCCCGTCCACGCCGCCAGGCTGTCGAAGTCCTCCTGGAAGCCCGACCGCAGCCTGCCGAGGAGGACATTGGCGAGGTCCAGATCGAGGGCCACCCGCCCGTCCGCCAGCTGCCGACGCGCGTGCGCGAGGGTCCGGGCCAGGCTCTCCTGCGGCGCATAGAAGGCTGTCAGACGGTCTTCGAGCGAGCGCGCGAAGGCCGCCAGCGTCTCTTGTCCGCGCTCATGGAGCCGCGCGATCTCCTCGGCTGACAGCGCCTCGCGGTACACCCGTACATCGTCCAGTCCGCCCTGGAAGTGCTCGCTGGCGCCGCTGTTGGAGCCCAGAAACAGGGGTGCGTTCGGGTCGACGGCGATGGCGCCGGGACGCTCGAGCTCGCCGATCTGCTTCCCGTCGAGGTAGACCCGCATCGCCTGCCCGTCGAAGGTCCCCGCGCAGTGGTGCCAGGCGCCATCCATGACGCGGGCGGGGTCGATGGACGCGTCACACTCCTCGTAGCCGCCAACGCCCAGCCCCAGGGAGAGGATGGTGCCGTCCGCCTGGAAGCTGAAGAGCAGCCGCCGGTCGCCGGCTTCCTGGCGGATGATCTCGCGGTACCCTCCGAGCTCGCGCGGCCGCGTCCATGCCGAGAAGGTAATGGCCGGCAGGCCCTCGACGCCGGGCCCGCCGCCCGTCCGTAGCGCGTGGTTGCCGGACAGATCGAGCCCAGTGCCGTACACGCCGCGGGAGCGAACCAGCAGCGCCTTGGCGTCGATGTCCAGAGCGGCGTTCCCGACTCCGTTGCGCAGGATCGGGTCCAGGCCGGACTCGTTGAACGTCCACTGCGCCAGCAGAGCCCTGTCGGCAGCCGGCTCCTCAGGCGCGGCCGTCTGCGGAGACGCCGCCAGGGCCCGGAGGCCTTCGGCGTGGAGCTGCGCCACCTCCTCCGCCGTGAGCGCCGCGGCGTAGAGGCGAAGATCGTCGAGGGCTCCCTGGAAGCACTCGCCGCCGTTGGAGGACCCGATGCAGCCGGCCGCCGGGCCCCCGGCCGAGATGACGCCGGGGCGCGCGAGGGCTCCGACCTCCTTCCCGTCCAGGTAGACGCGCATCGTCTGCCCGTCGAAGGTCGCGGCGCAATGGTGCCAGCGGCCGTCCAACACCTGCCCGGGCTCGATCTTCGCGTCACACTCCACGTAGCCGCCGACATTCAGCCCCAGCGACAGGATCGCGCCGTCGTGCTGGAACGAGAAGAGCACTCGGTTGTCGCCGTCCTCCTTGCGGAACAGCTCGCGGTAGACGCTCAAGTCGGTCGGCAGCGCCCAGACGCTGAGGGAAAGCGCCCGAAGACCATTGAGGTCAGGCTTGCCCTGAACGCCGAGGAGGTGTGTCCCCTGCAGGACCATCGCGTTGCCGAACACCCCCATGGCGCGGACCAGGTTTGGCGCGCCCTGGGGAGACGCGTCCACGCCGTTGCCGCTCGCATCCACGCACTCCCGTCCGAAGACCTCATCGAAGGTCCAGTGCGCAAGCAACGGCTTGTTGGGCTGGGCCGACGCCACAACGGCGCAGACGAGCACACCGAGGGTCAGGAACAGCACGCAGGACGGGCGAGGAGAGCGCATCGCGAGGCTCCCGTAGGCGCACGAATGGGGGAAGTCTTCGCGAGGGACGCAGGTTCGTCCTGCTACCGGCAGGCGCGTTGGCGCAGGACCTCGTAGAGCAGGGCCCCGCCGGCGACGGTCACGTTCAACGAACTGGCGTCGCCCTGCATCGGGATCGTCACGAGGGCGTCGCAGAGGTCCTGGGCCTCGACGGAGAGCCCCGTCGTCTCATTGCCCACGATTATCGCGCAGGGCGTCGCGAGGTCGGCCGCCCAACACGGAAGCGAGGCACGCGCCGACGAGCCCACCAGGCGCACCCCGCGTGACCGCAGGCCGGCGAGCGCATCGGGCAGACTTGGCGGAAGCACCAGAGGAAGGCGAAGGATCGAGCCGGTGGTGCTGCGCACGGCGGCGCGGCAATACGGATCGGCGGAGCCGGGACCGAACACCGCGGCCCGCACCCCGAGGGCCTCGGCCGTGCGGATCAGCACGCCCACGTTGCGCGGGTCCTGGATGCGCTCGCCCGCGAGGACGCACGCGTCGGCGTCGATCAGCTCCTCCAGCCGCTCCGGCGGCAGGGGCTCGGCGCGAACGGTCGCGAGGACGCGGGTCGCGGTCTCGTAGCCCAAGTCCAGCAGCCGGAAGAAGACGCCGCGCGCCACGAGGTGACACGCCGCCGGCTGATCGGACAGCGAGGCCAACAGTGCCTGCTCCTCCGCGCCCGCGACGGGCTCCAGGAACAGCACGCTCTCCACCGGCGCGCCGGCCGCGAGAGCTTGCGCGATGCGGGGCGCGCCCTCCACGATGAAGGCCGTCGGGGCCCCGCCGCCGACCTGGCCGAGACTCCGTCGCACGGCGGCGACGGTCGGGTGTCGGAGGTTGGAGAGGATCTCAGGGTGGAGCGCCATGGGTGAGTGTGAGCGTTACACGGGTTGCGCGGCGATGCGCCCTAGCTCCACGCCGTGCGCGGGAGGGCGAGGGTGACGCGAGTCCCGCCTCCGGGCGGGTGCTCGGTGACCCACGAGCCCCCCGCCACGGCCATCAGCGTGCTGTGGATCGCCACCCCATGGCCCGTCTCAGCCTCCGCTGCGCCGTGGGGGCCGATGCCGTCATCCTCGATGGCGATCTCCAGCCCGCTAGACCAGGCCACGGTGACCTTCAGGGAGAGGGTGCGGTTCTCCTCCCCGCCTCGGGCGTGCTGCGCTGCATTGCGCGCCGCCTCCCGGGCGGCGTGGAAGAGCACCTCGGCCAGGCTCGGCGGCAAGCTCTGCGCCTGCTCCTCGGCCGCCGGCTCGGCCGACCACTCGAGGCTGATCGACGGGCCCGCGAACTCATCGGTCAACGCGCGACGCAACGCGGTGACGAGTCCGTAGGTCGCCACCTCCGACGCTCCGGACGCCGCGAGGTCCTGCAGCAAGTCCGAGATTCGCCGGTGCTGATCCGCCAGTTCACCGATGGCGGCCCGCGCGCGGGGGTCCGCGGAGGCGCTGAGCTGCAGCATCAGGGCGTGCAATCGCGGGAGGATTTCGTCGTGGAGCACGCGGCGGGTCTGTCGACTGCCCGTGCGGCTGTCCGAGAGCCACTGGCGCTGCAGCGCCATCAGCCGTTGGGCCATGCGCGCGCAGGCGACCGTATCGATCAGGCGCTCGGCCGCGGCGCGCGCGATCCCGATCTCCTCCCGCGTGTAGAGGCCGTCGCCGGCCTTCCCGCCCAGCAGCAAGATGCCGGTGAGCCCGCGCTCGCTCCACAGCGGCACGGCCCACGAGGCGCCCCCGCACCGGGCGGGATCGACGGGCACGACGCCCTGCTCAGGCGAGGCGCACCGGCCGACCAGGTCTGCCACGTCCGGAGGCGGGGCCCCGCGAGGATGGCTCAGCGGCGGTCCCGCGAGCGCCGCCAGCGGACCCAGAGGGACCAGGTAGGCGCGCTGGGTATCCAGGACCCTCTCGCAGAGGGCCTCAAAGGGCGCGGCGGCGTCGATGGACGGGGTCTCCTGCCGCAGCAGAGCGTCGTAGACGCGGGGACCGGTGACGAAGGGCCGCAGGTGCTCCGTGTAGCGGTCTCGCTCGCGATGGAGACGCCAGTTGTGCAGCGCGAACAGCACCGCCAGCAGCAGCGTGACCATCGGCAGGCCCAGCCCCGACAGCTGGCCCATCGAGATCGTCCGTCCGACGATGATGCCATACCCGAGCGCCAGCGCTACGGCCCACAGCCAGTGTTGCCGCAAGCCCCCTCGAGGCAGGGTCTTGCCGGTGAAGATCTCGTACGCCACCACCGCCTGTCCCAGGAGCATGACCGACACGAGGATCAGCGACGAGACGATCAACAGACCCCAGACGGCCAGCAGCGGTACTCCGCTCTCCGCCTGTCGCGGCGGGTGGGTCGCGAGGGCGAGCATGATCCCGCCCAGCACGAGGCTGGCCAGCAGCAGGCCGACGGAGGTCGCCAGCAGCCACGGCCGCGACCGGCGGTAGGCGAGGTCGCCCATGACGCGCTCAGAGGGCGCCGGGTGGGAGAGCGCATGCATCGAGAGCCCGATGCACGAGACGATGAACAGGGCATACAGCCCGACGAGCAGAGGGATGCTCTCCAGCGGCCCGAGGCCGGGCAGGAAGTCGTGCCCGGTCCAGGCGGGCGGGTAGCGGTAGGCCATCGCAGCGCGCCAGAAGACGACGGCTCCGAGCAACAGAACGCCGGCGAGCGCGTATCGGTGCATCCTCCGAACCGGCGCCTGACGGCTCTCCCAGAATCCGGCGTGCCAGAGCATCACCACATACCACGCCAGCGGGAGCGCGAGGCCGATGAACCAGCCCAGCGGCCACTGGAAGTGCACCG